>JBNGED010000216.1:0-4839 GCA_049975605.1 Sediminispirochaetaceae bacterium
CTCTTCGTTCTTGAGCATGTTCATGAAGGCGCTGTTGTAGACCCGGTGCATGCCGAGGGTGCGGACGAAGAAGCCTTCCATCATCCAGAAGGCTTCAGCGAGCAGAAGGGTATCAGGCGCTTCCCTGGCTACCCGGTCGACCACTTCCCGCCAGAATTCCTTCGGCATCCGTCGGTAGAACTCGTCCTGGTCCATGCCGTGAAGCGATCTGCCGGGTATGTCTCCCCCGCCGCCCGGGGCAGGGTACCACAGGCGGTGAATGTGCTTGCGGGCCAGGGTCATGGCGGCGTCGAAGCGGATGATAGGAAAATTGCGGGCCACGTGCAGGATAGTCCGGATCAGGGCTTCCCTGGTATCGGGATTGAGGAAATCGAGCTGAGCAGTATCGTTCCAGGGCGTCGATGTCCCGTCGTTCCCGTGATAGATGTAACGGGTCTCCCCCGTGTTGTGATCGTAGCGTTTGAAGGTCAGGGCGGCGTCGGTCTGATCGTAGTAGTGGTCTTCGATGTTGATGGAGATGCCCGGGCGGTCAGAAAGATCCTGACTGTTGTACGTGTATGCGGGGTAGGGTGGATGGGGAAGCTGCAGGAACCAGTCGGGATGGTCATAGACCCAATCGCCGTCGATTCCCGTGTGGTTGGGCACCATGTCGCTCGCCAGACGGATGCCTCTCCGTTCACAGCGCTGACTGAGTGTGTGCAGCGCTTCCCAGCCTCCGAGCTCGTCGGCAATATCATACCGCTTGAGGGAGTAGGCGGATGCTTCCGCTTCCGGGTTCCCGCAGGAACGTTTGATGGTCCTGGAGGCATTGCTTCGCTCCCAGAGACCGATCAGCCAGAGCGCGTTGAACCCGCGTTCGGCCAGGCGGTCCAGTTCCTCGTCGGGTATCTGGTCGAGGTGCTGGATCGTACGGCCGTATGTGCGGGTGAGCTGATCGAGCCACACTAGGGTGCTCTTGGCCATGAGGACCACTTTGGGCATCCAGTCGGTGTCTTCGCTGAACGCCTCGTATTCGTGATCGAGTCCGTGGTACCGTATTTCACGGGTGGGACCGGGTCCCGGCGGAAACACAGGCCTCTGTTCTTCCCTGAGATAGTCGAGGCTCCTCAACAGAAAATCAGCGTATCTGCCGAGGAATCGCTTCCAGTGGACGGCGATGTACGAGAGCTGGTCCATGATGCTGTCCGGCGCCTCCCGGGAGGGCATTCGCAGGAAATCAACCAGATTGAGGGATGTTCCCCCGACGCCGGGAAGCTTTTCCATGAAAAGGTACAAGTCGTCGATAAGCCGGCTATACGGGGTTGCCGCCGCCAGGTTCGTGTCGTCCACCAGCTCCTTGTAGGTGTGTATGGCCGGGTTACGGTTCGTGATCCACAGCAGGAGCATCTCCTCCAGGCTGTTCAGCACGTTTTCCCGTCCCTTCTCGAGGTCATTGAGATGAGCTTCCGGGCTGGTCTCGCCCGAATAGACTTCATGGGGTGGGAATCCGTCGATGAAGGTCTGCAGCGTACTGTCAATCTCGGCGGTGTTCCATCTGGAACGCAGGTGCCTGTCGGATTCCTCCAGGATATTCCCGCCCTGTTCCTCGATGTACGTATCGATAACATGATGAAAGATCTCATGCATCAGCCCCACAGCGAACAGTTCCGCCGCGGTGACCCGCAGGCGGGGATACTGCCGTACGTTGCGCCTGGCATTGATACGCTCGGCCAGCTGCTGGATCTGCCGGTAGTCGGCCGTAATGATATGCCCTTCTTTGCTGAAAAGGGCCTGCTGAAGTTCGTACATATCCCGGGCGCCCCGGGATATGTGGAATTCAACGGTTCGATGTCTGTGCATGAGCTGCCGCAGCTCTATGCTTCTTTTTGTCGATTTCATGGCTCTATCTTATTTATTTTTGTCTTCCAGTTCAGTCAACTTGTCCCGCAGGCGGGCTGCTTCTTCGTAGTCTTCTTCGGCAACTGCCTTGTTGAGCTTCTCCTGCAGCTGCTCCTTTTCCTGATCGAGGGGATCCTTCTCGGTCTCCACCGGCTGTTCGCTGATCGAGCTCAGGGGAATCCCGGCTTCATCGACTACCGATTCTTCAATAAAAATCGGGCACTTCTTCCTGACCGCGATTCCCATGGCATCGGATGGGCGGGCATCTATGGACAGGGAGGTATCGTTGTAGGCGAGTATGAGCTTGGCGAAGAAGGTGCCTTCCTTGAGGGACGTGACTTCGATCCGTTCCAGTTCGACGTTGAGGTCCTTCAAAAGAGACAGAAAAAGATCATGGGTGAGGGGGCGCGGCATGGGAACATTCCCCATTCCGATGAGAATCGACTGCGTCTCCAGCTGTCCGATGAAGATAGGAACTGCAACTTCCGCGCCGAGGGGACGTACGAGGACCGCATTCCCCTGGTCAGTGCGCGCTACCGTCCATATCTCAGCTTCAACTAACATGCTCTTTCCCTTCCTCACCCTCAGGATAAAAGATTTATACGCACAATTCAATATGAGGTCGTTCGAAAGTGCGGAGTAACGAATAATGGTGTATAATTCCAGCGGGAATTACTTGTAGTTCTGCGCGCCCGTCTCCTTCCGCAGGACCCGCAGGGCGGAGTCTCTCAGGGCTTCGATCTCTCCCTCTCCCGGATACACGAATACCCGGCCCAGGAACTCGACCCGCTCCTTGATCCTGCTGGTCATCAGTTCGCTGTAAGCAAGTCCTCCGGTCAGGATGATGCCGTCGACCCTGCCCTGCATGGTGGTCGAAAGCGCCCCGATCTCCTTGGCCACCTGGTACACCATGGCGCGGAAGATCAGGTCGGCCTCTTTGTCGCCGTCATTCACTCGCTTTTCCACTTCCCGGCCGTCGGCGGTGCCGAGATATGCCATGTAGCCGCCGTTGCCCTTGAGCATCTTCATGATCTCTTTCTTCCCGTATTTGCCGGAAAAACAGAGTTCCACGAGAAGTCCCGCCGGAAGAGTGCCGGACCGCTCGGGTGAAAAGGGACCCTCGCCGTTGAGGGCGTTGTTGACGTCGATGACCTTTCCTTTCACGTGGGCGCCCACCGAGATCCCCCCGCCCATGTGTGCGATGATCAGGTTGATCTCCTCGTAGGGACGGCGGAGCTCTTTGGCCGCCCTGCGGGCCACCGCCTTCTGGTTGAGGGCGTGAAAGATCGAAAGGCGCGGAAGTTCCGGATGTCCTGAAATTCTCGCGACGTCTTCCATCTCGTCGACTACCACCGGATCGGCTATCATGCTGGGAGCATGGGAGACTTCCGCTATTTCGTGGGCTATGAGACCGCCGAGATTGCTGGCGTGCTGTCCGCTCACTCCTTCCCGGAGATCGGAGATCATCTGTTCGTTTACCGCCCAGACGCCGCCGGGGATGGGTCTCAGCAGGCCGCCCCTGCCGATGACGGCATCGAAACTGTCGGGACTTATCCCCTCCTGTTTCAGACTTTCCTTGATAATATCTGCTCTGAAATCGTACTGGTCGGTAATTGTCTCAAAACGGGACAACTCTTTCGAATCGTGCCGGATCGTTTTATTGAGGATCTCTTTTTCCCCTTCGAATACGGCAATCTTGGTGGAGGTGGAACCCGGGTTGATAACGAGTATCCTTTCTGTCATTTTTTTACTCCTTATTGACAATTCTGTGTTTCTCTTTAAAGGTAAAATATGAACGCTCGTCGGATATCGGAACCGCTGCTGGCCGGGATGATAGTGATACTGCTCGCGTCATGTATGAGCGGCGGTTCGCGGGAACATCATACCGCAGGTAAGGAGGAAAAAGCAAGGCAAATGAAGGCGCATCCCATCGTTCTGATCCACGGATTTCTCGGCTTCGATGCCGAGACGATCATCAAATTCCCGTACTGGGGCGGTACCGTCGATCTGGAGGCGGAGCTTCGTGCACAGGGCCTTCCGGTATACACTGCCGCGGTCGGGCCTATCAGTTCCAACTGGGACCGGGCCTGCGAACTCTACGCCTTCATCAGGGGCGGACGGGTGGACTACGGCGCTTCCCACGCCGAACGGTACGGGCATGCCCGGTTCGGCCGGGAATTCCCCGGTATCTGTCCCGAGTGGGGGGAGGTTACGTCCGGTACGGGGGCGGTCACGAAGGTCCACCTGATTGGTCACAGCATGGGAGGCCAGACCGCGCGCCTGCTTGTAGAACTGCTGGCGAACGGTGATCCCGGGGAGCGGGCGTACCAGCAGGATAACAGGTCTCCGCTCTTCGAGGGCGGACATCCATGGGTGAAGAGTGTTACCACCATATCGACGCCTCATGACGGCACTACCCTGGTGTATGATTTTGACCGGATAGGATTTATGGAAAAAATCCTGTTCCGGCTGCTGGCAACGGTAAGCCTCAATCGGGAGGAGCCGGCGCTGGACCTCATGATCGAACACTGGAAGCCTGTAAAAAAGCCGGATGAGAGCTTCGAAAGCTTCATCCAGCGCGCGATCAGGGATGAGCTCTGGCAGAACACGAATGACTTCTGTTACTACGATCTGAGCCCCGAGGGAGCGGCGGAGCTGAACCGGAGAGTGATTGCTTCACCGGAGGTATACTTCTTCTCCTGGGGCACCAGCCGGACCGAAGCCGGCGGGAAGAACGGGCATCACGTGCCGCAATCGGGAATGAACCTGCCCCTCATCGGCAATGCGAAGTACATGGGTTCCCTCGAGGAGCTTCCTACAATCTGCGGGGAGGATCCGTCCATCTGGTGGGAGAGCGACGGTATCGTCAACACCTGCTCCATGGATGGTCCGACCCTCGGTTCGGCGGACCGTATCGTGCCGTTGTCGATGGACGGCGCTCCCCCTGAGAAGGGGATATGG
>JBNGED010000217.1:0-4819 GCA_049975605.1 Sediminispirochaetaceae bacterium
GACAAATAGTATCGTACGGAAAAGCCTCGATTCGGGATCCCTCGGACGCATCCGGTTCAGTTTGAAATCCTGATTCTTTATCTGCTCGCTTTTCCCGTATCCAAAATGTTCACTCATCAGTTATCTCCAAGTTGTGATCCGATAAGACTTCGGTTGCCGTTGATGAAGTCTTTCCAGTGGAGGGCTTTCTTGCCCTGCAGCTGCAGCTGCCCCGCGCACAGAAGGCCTCTTCCTGTTTGTATCAGAATTCCCGAATTTCTGTCTACACCGACTACGGTCCCGGGACCTCCCTCTCCAGCTTCGAGCGTGTCCGAAACGTGAGACTGAAGAATCGAAAGTTGCACTCCCTGCCAGTAGGTGTACGCCTTCGGCCACGGATTGTATGCCCTGACCATCCGTTCGATCATCACGGCGGGAAGTCTCCAGTTGATGCGGCCGTCATCCTTCTGAAGCTTGCGGCAGTACGACGCAAGGCTCGTATCCTGAGACTTAGATTGTACCGTTCCATCCTCGATCTTATCAAGGACTTTCGCTGCCAATTCGGCTCCGATCTTCGCGGCCCGATCGCTCAACTGCGCTGTTGTTTCCCTGCCCGTCAGGGAAAAAGCTTCCTGCATCAGTATGTCCCCGGAATCCAGTTCCGGGGCGATCTTCTGCACGGTGACCCCGGTCTCTTCGTCGCCGTTCAGCAGGGAAGCAACCAGGGGGATGCTTCCCCGATACCTCGGCAGTAAAGAAGGGTGGATATTTATCCCGCCGCGAGGAAAGAGCCCGAGGAATTTAGGCCCGAAAATTCGTCCGAAGGCAAATACGACCAGTATATCAGCCCCGAGAGGGCCGATTAGATCCCGTGCCTCGCGTTTGAGAGTCTCGAACTGGTATACAGGCAGTCCGAGTTCTCCGGCCCTGACCTTCACCGGAGGCGGAAGGGTCCTGCGGCCTCTTCCGCTGACGCGGTCGGGGTTGGTGAGAACTCCTACCACCTGATGGTGCCCGGCGATTTTTTCGAGGGAAGGTACGGCTATCTGCGGTGTACCGGCAAAAAGAACTTTCATACCTGTGCTGCCTCCGGTCTTCGGTACTATTTCCGCTGTTTTCTGTCGTATATCTTCAATAACTTGTTTCTGGCATTCTCTTCGAGGTGATCGATAAACAGCACTCCCTTCAGATGGTCCATCTCGTGTTGAATCACCCGTGCGAGGATTCCATCCGCGTCGATTCGAAAGGGCTTTCCTTTTTCGTTCACTGCCTGTACGGTAATCGCCTGCGGACGGATTACATCCCCCCACACTCCCGGAATGCTCAGACAGCCCTCCTCGTACGGCAGCTGTTCCTGGCTGGTGGCAATAATCTGGGGGTTAATGAATATACGGGGCTGGTCATTCTGCGCGTGACAGACGAAAATTTGCCTGAGCACGCCGACCTGGGGACCGGCCAGACCGATACCGTCGCCGTTGTACATGGATTCGAGCATGACCTCGGCCAGTCTGGCGATCTCCTCATCAATATTAAGAACCTCTTCGGTATTCTGTCGGAGAACGTCATCTCCGAGGGTTACTATATCCAACATGTGTCAATAGTACTAAAAAGCCTCTTGACAGTCAATTAAAGCGGATTCAAAGCAGACTGACGGGATCAACGTCGATCTCGAGATAGAGCCCCTGCGGTCTTTCGAAACTCCTGTGCCATCCGTACAGGGTCTCGTGGACTTTGTTGAATTCTCTGGTACGGATGAGCAGCTGCTGCCTGTAATTACCGGCGATGATCTCTATGGGACAGGGAGACGGTCCGAGGATCTCCGAGTCACCCCATTCTGCCTGAGACAGCTCCTCCATGATACCTCGGGTCAACAGTCCTACCTTCCTCTTCTCCTTTCCCCGGATGACCAGACGGAACAAACGAACGAAGGGGGGGAACTGGAGCTGTCTGCGCATATTCAGCTCATCCTCATAAAAACCAGGAACATTCCCCTCGACGGCGAGCCTGATGGCAGGGATCATGGACTTGAAGGTCTGCACGATAACCCTGCCGTCATCCAGAAAACGGCCGGCGCGTCCCGAAACCTGTCTGATCAGTGCAAAGGTCCGCTCCCCCGCTCTGAAGTCGGGTACGTTAAGGGAACTGTCGGCCAGGACTATTCCTACCAGACGCACACCGGGAAAGTTCAATCCCTTGGCCACCATCTGTGTGCCGAGAAGAATATCGTACTTCCCCTCACGAAAATCTTTCAGCACCTTCTGGAGCTCGCCCTTCCTGCGGGTAGAGTCCGTGTCCACCCGAACGACCTTGAGCGAGGGGAAGAGGCGGGACACATCCTCCTCTATCTTCTGTGTTCCGAATCCGGAATATCCGACATCGAGGGAGCCGCATTCGGGACATACGCTCACGGGATCCCGGGTGTAACCGCAGTAGTGGCAGACCATCTTCCCCGTCTTTTTATGGTACGTCATGCTCACCGAACAGTTCTTGCATTTCATTTCGTATCCGCAGCTCCTGCAGTGAAAGAAATAACTGAATCCCCTGCGGTTGAGAAAGAGGATCGTCTGTCTTCCCATGGCGGCGGTACGCTGGATTTCGTCTATGAGTTCCGGAGAGATGGAACCGGCAACACCGTTCATCGAAACGAGCTGGATGTCAGGCATCTTCCCTCCCGATACGCGTTCCGGCAGATTCAGCCGCATTATCCTCCCCGCGTTCATCAGATGGTAGGCCTCGATCGACGGCGTCGCACTCCCCATGACCAATCTGGCTCCTTCGTTAAGCGCCCGCTTCATGGCAACCTGACGGGCATGATAACGGGGAGTCTGGGAGGATTTGTAGGAGCTCTCGTGTTCCTCATCCACTACGATCAATCCGATGTTCTTCAGCGGGCTGAAAACGGCGCTTCGTGCACCGATCACCATCCGGGCCTCCCCCGAGCGCATCCGCCGCCACTCCTTCAGCTTCTGCGACGGGGTGAGCTTCGAGTGCCAGACGGCAACTGTTTCGCCGTAGCGGGCCTGGACCTGGTGGATCAGCTGGTGGGTGAGGGAGATCTCGGGTACCAGATAGATGACGCTGCCGTCCCCGTCGATAACATCACTGGCAAGACGGAGATAGACCTCCGTTTTCCCCGACCCGGTTACTCCGAACAGGTAGAACATGCCTTCGTCATGCTCACCGATCCGTTCCAGCGCCTCCTGCTGAGCCGGCGAGAGATGTTCCGGTATCTGGAATCCATACTCTTCGGTTGGAAGAAAACCGAACTCCCTTTCCTGTTTGGCCCCGGGAACGATCGAAGCGAGCGCTTCTCCCAGCGTGCAGAAATACATCCGTGATATCCACCGCGCCAGCTCGATCTGGACCTCATCGAAAATGACTTCGGAGTCGAGGGAACGTTTTACCGGGAGGATTTTGAAGTCCCCCTCCGGCGGGGCATCACCTGAATCGACGACGTATCCCCTCAGCAGACGGCCGCTGAAGGGCGCTTCCACGCGCATTCCCTTCACCACCGCAGATTCCTCATCCGGCTGGTGATAAGTGAACGGCCCTTCGACGGGAAGGTTGAAAACTACCTGTAAAAATGTACCGGGCATGTATCCCTTTACCCTTTCCCTTCCTGCTCTTCGATTATTCTCTTCAGAACACGCAAATCGTCCCAGACGGGCTTCCTGTACACCGGGTTCCGCAGAACTCCGCTCGGATGGTAGGTGGGTACGAGGGGTACTCCCTGAAACCGGAAGACCTTGCCGTGCAGTTTGCCGATCCCTTCGGTCGTGCCGGTAAGGATGTGGGTGGATATGCGCCCGAGGGTGAGGATCGTCTTCGGTCTGATTATCCGGATCTGCCGTTTCAAGTATGGCATACAGGCGGACGATTCATCCGGGAAGGGGTCCCGGTTGTCGGGAGGCCGGCACTTGATGATGTTGCCGATGAAGACATCCCGGTCGCGTTCGAGTCCGATGGCCTGAAGCCATTTGTCCAGGTACTGGCCCGCCCTGCCGACGAAGGGGTGTCCGGATGCGTCTTCCTGAGCTCCCGGGGCCTCGCCGATAATCATCACCTTCGGATGAAGTGACCCCTCTCCGGGAACAGCATTTCTCCGTCCTTCCGAGAGCCTGCATTTCCGGCAATCCCGCACCTCGGCGGCAATGCTGTCGAGGGTGTCGCTCTTCCAGGACTCCTCTTCGGCGGCCGTTGTTCCATCGTCGGCCTCAGGACGACTGCCTCCCGGGATGAGTTCAAAATGGTCGTTCAGACCGGAATCGGCTTCACCGCTCCTCATATTAACTCCGCCCGCTCTATCACCGCCGGGCATTTTCTCCTGCCCGATGCCGCCCGGGTCCCCGAGGGAGAGCTGCTCTTCGGGGAGCTCTTCCCGTTCCTTCGGCCATCCGCCTGTCAGGTAGTCCTCCGCCGCGTCAAGGATCTCCAGATATTTTTTAAGCTGTTCCTGCATCATACATCACCTTGTGAAGAAATAATCCCCTTGGAGGAGCCGTCGGTCCAGCCATGGACCGGTCCCGGGCCGCAAGGAGCTCTTTGAGCCGTTCCGCCGGAGCTCCGCTCTGACCCAGCTCCAGGATGGTCCCAATCAGGGAACGGACCATACGCCAGAGGAAGGCATTGCCGACAATGCGGAAAACGATCCGTTCCTTCTCGGGGAAAAATGAGGCGGCGTATATTCGCCTGGTCTTCGAATCGCTCGGATCTCCCGCGGCGGAGAATGTCGTGAAGTCATGCGTCCCGACCAGCATCGCCGCATAAGGGTCCAGCACGGCGAGCGGCGGTATCTGGGAGTGGGAATAGACGTAGCGTCCGACGAAAGGATCGGCTATCC
>JBNGED010000218.1:0-4810 GCA_049975605.1 Sediminispirochaetaceae bacterium
CTGTTTTTTTCAAAATCAGGATGGACGGCGATGTCCAGAAGTCCTCCCTGTCCGGATGCGTAGATCTCCGGCAGCCCCGACACGGTGGAAAGCCTGCCGTCCCGCCATATCCGCAGCTGCCCCGGACGTTCGGTAATCAGGATCCCCCCGTCGGGCAGAAAGTCCATCCCCCATGGATTGCGCAGTCCGTCGGCCGCCCGCACCAGCCGGAACGATGCCTGATCGCTTTCGATCCGCTGCGATGCAGACCGTCCCTGGGCGCCGATCATCGCCGGCACCAGGCCCAGAGCAAGAATAAAAAGTACAACGCCTATAAGAAGAGACAATTTTTTTCGTCTCATAGTCTTCCTCCCCGGCCGGCATGTCCGGCCTCTTGAATGGTGTTATTAAAAATACTCAAAGATTAGTAAAACAGTCAACAATAAGCGTAAATAACAAGTGAGCATGAAATCGGGGCTGGGGATTGAGGAGCGGGGGAAGAAGCAGACCGGGAACCAGGATGTAAACACTAATGCGCCTATCGATGAGGATTTTACTATTTCAAAAGGAGCAGGAGCTTTTCCTGGACTTCTTTCAGGGTCGCCTGGGGCGCCTTTTCTATCAATTCCGCCTCTCTGGCTCTCCAGTCGAGACTTTTCACCTGGTCGGAGAGTACAACACCCTGAATACTCCTACCCTGAATCACTGCTTCAAACGGATACCCCTTTACTTTGCTGGTTACCGGACAGGCAATGAGTAATCCGGTTCTCACATTGTATTTCGATGGAGACAGGACGAGCGCCGGTCGTTTACCTGCCTGTTCGTGACCCGACTGTGGGGTGAAATTCAGCCAGACCAGGTCGCCCCGGTCGGGGGTATAGGAGGGGCTCACCAGATTTCGTTCCCTTCTTCGGTACCGAAGTCAACTTCCCTATGGAGATTGCCGGCGGAGATCTCTTCGATCATCTTATCAAGATCGTACTCCTCCTTCGGACGGATTACGATCCGGTTAGTCTCTTTTTCGATTTCAACTGTTGAACCGTCTTTTAGGGAAAGTTCTCTGATAATATTCATGGGGATTCGTATACCGAGACTGTTCCCCCATTTTTGGATCCTTGCTTCCATACAGCATAGTATATACAAAGTATAAACAATGATCAAGGAAATTCTGTGCTATGTGCTCTGCCGGGGGCAGTGTGCTTTGTCAGGTTCCGGACTGCCGGCTGTGGTCAGACAACGCTCCAGTTTTAGATCTACAAAATCCCCGATATCACCGCCGCCGAGTAGACCAGAAGGGCAGCCATAACGGCGTTGAAGACGAAGGTGAAGGTGTGGTTGGCGAAGTAGCGTTTGAGGCCGTTGCCGAAGAGGGCCCAGAGAGAGGTGGAGGCGAAGGCGAAGCCCGACAGCAGCAGGGAGGCGAAGACGAGCTGCCAGAAGCTGGCGATGACCTCGACGAGGAAGCCGGAGAAGACGGTGATCCCGTAGATGATGACCTTCACGTTCACCACCTGCAGCAGAAGGCCCCGGGTGAAGGTGGCGATCGTCTTTTCTCCGTCATGCCCGCCGTGGGAAGAGGCCCGCAGGATCATGTAGGCCAGGTAGAGCATGTAGAGGGCTCCGACGATCCGCAGCACCGATTCCAGCTGCGGAAGGACGCCGATCACCGATTCGGTCAGCAGTCCGCAGAGGAACATGATCACCGCGAAGCCGGCGGTGATACCCATGATGTAGCGGAGGGTCCGGCGGTAGCCGTAGGTGATACCCATCGAGGCGGAGGAGACGTTGTTCGGTCCCGGGGTGAAGGTCGTGACGAATACGTAGGATAAAAAGGCCGGCAGCATCTCGCCCATCGGCGTCCTCCTGGTCTGGTGAAGTGTCCTCATGTGCCCGTGTTGCCCGCAGGAACCCGTGGGTCCGAAAGGCCCGGATGGCCTGTGGGCCGGTGGGTTCGGACGGCCCGGACGGCCTGCGGCGGGCGTTTTTTCAGCTAAAGAATGGTAGGACAAAGGGACCGGCAGGTCAAGCGGAATCGGGTGGAAGCCGTTCTCACGGCAGTCGGAGCAGCCACGGCTTCCTTCGTCCCCGCGTTGACATTTCGGGGGGGTGCCGGTACTCTTGCAGGGAGAACGTCACGGAGGGAAGCATGGGTAAACTCTGGCAGAAGGGCTACGAACTCAACGCCCTGATCGAACAATTCACCGTCGGCGAGGACTGGAAGCTCGACCAGCGGCTGCTGATCGCAGACTGCGCGGCGAGCATCGCCCACGCGCGGATGCTGGCCGGGATCGGACTTCTGGAAAAAAATGAACTCAGGGACCTCGAGACCGAACTGCGGGCCATCATCAGGGACGTGCAGGAGGGCGCCTTCGCCGTCGCTCCCTCCGACGAGGACGGCCACACTGCCATCGAGAACCGACTGGTACGAAGCCTGGGGGAGGCGGGGAAAAAAATCCACACCGGCCGCAGCCGCAACGACCAGGTGATCGCCGCACTACGGGTCTACAGCCGCGCGGCGGCCTTCAGTGTCCTGGAAGCGGGGGCGGATGCCGCCGCGGCCTTCCTGCGGCTGGCCGCCGATCATGGCGACGTGCCGATGGCAGGACGGACCCACATGCAGATCGCCATGCCCTCCTCGGTGGGGCTCTGGGCGGCCTCTTACGCCGAGGAGCTCATCGATGATCTCAGCTTTTTCCTGCAGACCGCCGACCATGTAGACCAGTCGCCCCTCGGATCGGCGGCCAGCTACGGGGTGCCCCTGCCACTGGACCGGCAGATGGTCTCGGACGCCCTCGGCTTCCGGGTCCTGCAGAACAACGTCCTCTACGTCAACAACAGCCGCGGGAAGTTCGAGTCCCTTCTCCTCGAAGCGGCCGAGCAGATCATGATCACCCTGAGCAAGGCCGCCCAGGACCTCATCCTCTGGTCCATGCCGGAGTTCGGCTACTTCACCCTGCCCAAGGAGCTCTGCTCGGGGTCGAGCATCATGCCCCAGAAGCGCAACCCCGACATGCTGGAGCTGGTACGGGGCAAGTCCGCCACCATCTCCGCCTGGACCCAGCAGGTCAAGCAGGTGATCCGCGCCTTGCCGAGCGGCTACAACCGGGACATGCAGGAGACCAAGGAGCCCTTCCTGCGCGGTCTCGCACTCACACGGGATTCCCTGCGGGTCATGGAGCTGACCGTCGAGTCCCTCGAGGTCAACCGGGAGGTCCTGGAAAAATCGATGCCCGCCGAGATCTTCGCCACCGACGCGGCCCTCGAACTGGTCGAAGGGGGTATGAGCTTCCGGGAAGCATACCGGGAGATCGGCGCCCATCCGGAGAAGGTCGCATCCATGGATGCCCGGGAAGTCCTCAAGCGGCGCACATCCGCCGGCAGCCCGGGGAACCTTGTCCTGGAGAAGGCCGGGGCGGCACTCGGCGCGCTGCGGGCGGCAGTCTCCGAACGGAAGGCCCAGCACGACGCGGCCATGAAGGAGCTGGCCGGGGGCCCGGCGGATATCGCGGGGCTTTGATGAACGCCGGCCGCGGCTGGGAGCACGCCGCTTCCGCCTGTCAGCAGACAATTTTTTCCCCAACCTTTGAACCACACCTCCCGATCCATTAGAATTCTCCTTAGAACACGGACACCTACAAGGAGACGAAAAATGAGTGACGGCAATGTAATCGATATTCTGAAGAAGGCGATCATTCTGGAACAGCAGGGGCAGAGCTTCTACCGGAACGTAGCCGCGCAGACCAAGAGTGAGGATGTGAAGAATATTTTTTCCATCATGGCGGACGAGGAGAAGAAGCACGAGCAGATCCTCGTCGAGCAGGCGAAGAAGTACCAGGAAGACGGCACATTCGAGGCCGGAATCGAGATCGGGCAGCCGGAAGAGTTTTCCAGCGAGGTTCTCTCCGAGAAGATCAAGGGTCAGATCAACGCGGCCGGCTACGAGGCGGCTTCCATCTCGGCGGCGGTGGCCTTCGAACAGCGGACCGTGGACCTCTATTCGCAGCGGGCGAGTACGGCAAGCGACGAGGCCGAGAGGGCGATGTACGCCGAGCTGGCCAAGTGGGAGAAGACCCACCTCACTTTCCTCAGCGGGATTTACGACGATCTGCTCGAATCCGCCTGGTACGATTCGAGTTATTGGCCTTTTTAAGATCCAAGAAGTGTGAAATAATGGGGGCATGGTCCACACCTCCGAGAGCATAAAGACGAAGTTCGTTCTCTCGATCAGCAGTACCGTGGTGTTTTTCCTGCTGGTACTGCTGTTTGTCAGTTACAGCCTGCTGCGCGACACGGCCCTGAAAAATGCACGGGAACTTTCACTCACCATCCTCACCGAGACCGACAAACAGATCGACGCCTTTTTCGGCGAGATCGAAGACCTGGCCCACCAGATGTCGGGGTATCCCGCCTTCTACGAGGTGCGGACCGGAGAGATGCGGACGATCACCCTGTCGACGGTGCGGGCCAGGCTGGAGTATCTGCGTGCGGTCTATCTCGGGACGGTGGATGGAGAGATGTGGGAGTGGGGAATCGGAGAGGGCTTCGTGGACAACACCCCCGTCTTCGAACCGGGCTACGATCCGCGCAGGCGTCCGTGGTACGAGGAAGCTCTCGAGGCGGATGGCTTCGCCATCACAAAGCCGTACGTCTACGCAAGCGTCGAAGCCCTCGGGATCACCGGTGTCATTCCGGTCTACCATCCTTCCGGAAAATTCGTGGGTGTCCTGGGAATCGACATCATGCTCGACGATCTGAAGCGGATGATCGAGGAGCTTCGGGTGCAGAAAGGCGGCAGGGTCATCCTCCTCAACAGCGAAGACCAGGTGATCGT
>JBNGED010000219.1:0-3905 GCA_049975605.1 Sediminispirochaetaceae bacterium
AACATGTGATCGAAACAGACAAGCACTCCGACCCTGATGCCGTTGAGTTCGAAGAGGAGGAAGCCGTCGTTCCCCGGGCTGAAATGGATCTTCTCCTCACTGAAGAGATGTATCTTGCGGTAGCTGCCGATGATTCCGTCCGGTCCCACTGCCACCGCACTGTTGTACAGAGTGTCGCCGTCCCTTTCAGGCAGGCCGGTGACGATAGTACAGCCCGTGCGGGAAGCGGCTTCGGCTAGAGCATCGGTGGTCGGACCAGGAATGGGTTCGGCCATCCGTTCGACCTGCGAGGTTGATGAAAAAAAATAGCCGCTGGTGGCCAGTTCGGGAATTACCAGCAGTTCGGCATCGCTTTGACCGACCGCATCGATGATGCGGGCGCGGTTTTTTTCAACATCTCCAAATACGGGTGCGAATTGAAAATATCCGATCTTCACAACTACCTCTCCTTCACATTCTTTTCCAGGTACCGTTTCGGGGACACCGCCGGGGAAAACCTGCCGGTACCGGTTCCCTCCGGAGACAGCCGGAGACCGCCGGTTCCCTCCGGAAACAGCCGGGTACAGCCGGAGGCTATCCGCGCAGGCTAAGTACGGAGGGCCGCCTGCCGTTTCACCATGTCCATCAGGACAATAGCGCTCATCGCTTCTACAACCGGCACTATCCGGGGACAGATGCAGGGGTCATGACGGCCTTCGGTACGAATGGCGATCGGCCTGCCCTGATCGTCGATACTCTTCTGTTCCGTACTGATGGAGGCGGTCGGCTTCACGGCGATTCGGAAGATGATCTCCTGTCCCGTGCTGATGCCGCCGATAATTCCGCCGGCATTGTTGGCGGCGAAACCTCCGGGAAGTATCGGATCGTTGCTCTCGCTGCCGGTCATCTCCGCGACGGCAAAACCGGCGCCGAACTCTATGCCCCGTACCGAACCGATCGAGAGGACCGCACGGCCGAGCTCGGCTTCCAGCTTGTCGAACACCGGTTCGCCGAGTCCGGCCGGAACGCCGCTGATACAGCACTCTACGACGCCCCCGACGCTGTCGCCGCGGCCCTGTATCTCCTCTATTTTTTTCACCATACGGGCGGCGGCCTCAAGGTCGCATGCCCGCATCGGGTTCTTCTCGATTACATCCAGGTCCCGCGTGCTGCAGGATATCCCCCCGGCCCTCAGCGTGTACGCACTGATTATAATACCGCGCTGAGCAAGAAGCTTCATGGCCACGGCGCCGGCAGCTACCCTTCCTGCAGTTTCCCGGCCGGAAGCCCGGCCGCTGCCCCGGTAGTCCCGTATCCCGTATTTGGCCTGATAGGTAATATCGGCATGCCCCGGCCGGAACGCGTGCCGGATGTGGTCATAGGCGCCGCTCTGCTGGTCGGTGTTGTAGAGTACCATCGCGAGGGGGGTCCCGGTGGTCTGGCCTTCGAAGACTCCAGACAGGATCTGTACGGTGTCGCTCTCCTTCCGCGGAGTGGTGATGGAAGACTGTCCCGGCTTCCGCCTGTCCAGCTGGACCTGAATGTCCGCTTCGCTCAGTTCGAGCCCCGGCGTGACGCCGTCGATGATAACGCCGACGGCCCTGCCGTGGGATTCTCCGAATGTGGTCACCCTGAAATCAGTACCAATGGTATTACCGGACATACCCGTGCTCCTTGAGTACAGAATAGAGGATGTTGCAGTTCTTTTCGAGAGGCTGATCGGACAATTCAACGGTAAGATCGGCAAAGCGCCGATAAAGCGCGTCTCTGCGTCGATATAGCTGGTGAAACATCTCCCGCGGAGACTTTTCGCCCTGAAGAAAAGGCGGTATTCCGCCCCGCAGAATACGCTCGATCAGGATATCCTCCCCGACCCTGATGTAGATCCGATGTCCATGTCTACCTGACAATTCCATTGCCTCCCGATTGTCAACGGCACCGCCGCCGAGGGCAAGCACTGCCGAAGGGACCGGGTTGCTCCTGAAAAAATCCCGCAGCGCCTTCAATTCATACACTTGGAAATTTTTCAAACCCACTGTACGATAAAGCTCACGGATGGAGGGGTATCCTTCCCGGCGGGCGGCATCCATGACGAGCCGATCGAGATCGGTAAAACCGGTGTTGTTGACGGCAGCGAGATATTCACCGATCGAGCTTTTACCGGAATGTTTCAGTCCCATGAGAACAAGTACTCTTTCACCGGGTCTTTTTTCCATACTTGCATGTGACACTATTCACTTGCACAGAAACTGTCAAGAACAGGGGAGGCGATGATTATGAAAAGCGGTTACCGGCAGGAGCGTGATTCCATGGGTACGGTGCAGGTCCCTGCGGAGGCATACTACGGAGCACAGACCCAGAGGGCGGTAAACAATTTTACCATCTCGCCATACCGGATTGCGACCCCGATGCGGAATGCCCTGGCCCTGATCAAGGCTGCCGCCGCCGGGGTCAACTGCGATATGGGTCTCATCGAGGGGGCCGTGGCAGGCGCAATTCAGCAGGCGGCTGAAGAGGTGCGTTCCGGCAAGCTGTCGGATCACTTTCCCCTCGATGTTTTTCAGACCGGCTCGGGCACGAGCTGGAATATGAACATGAACGAGGTGCTTGCCCGGAGGGGTACGGAAATACTCGGAGGTTCCCCGCGTATCCATCCGAACGATCACGTCAACCGGGGACAGTCTTCCAACGATGCCATCCCCGCGGCCATGAACATTGCCGCGAGACAGCAGACGGACGTACTGCTTGAGGAGATGAAGCAGCTGCGGGAAGCGCTGGAAAAAAAAGGGCGCCGTTACAGGGACCGGATAAAGCTCGGGCGGACGCATCTGCAGGATGCGGTGCCGATGAGCGCGGGACAGGAGTTCTCCGCCTGGGCCCGTCAGGTCGAACTCTGCGGCAGTCATCTCGAGGCGGTCAAACCGCGGCTCGAAGAACTTCCCCTCGGCGGAACAGCCGTCGGGACGGGGCTCAATTCGAGCCCGATATTCGCTGAAAAGACGGTGGCCGGGATCGCCGATGCAACCGGATTACCGTTCCGCCGGGCCGCGAACCCCTTCGCCCACATTGCCGCCCGGGACGAGCATGTAGCGCTGATGGGGGCCCTCAACGGGTACGCGGTGGTGCTCATGAAGATCGCGCAGGACCTGAGGCTTCTGTCCAGCGGTCCCCGGGCAGGTCTGGGGGAGCTCATCCTTCCTGAACTGCAGCCCGGCAGCTCGATCATGCCCGGGAAGATAAACCCGGTGATTCCGGAGATGATGATCCAGGCGGCGGCCTTCGTAATGGGGAAGCAGGTGAGCGTCACCATTGCAGGACAAAACGGTCCGCTGCAGCTCAATATTATGCAGCCTCTGATATCACACGAAGTGCTGAGTTCCCTCGACATACTTGCCAGAGGGACCGCCCGGTTCCGAACGCATTGCGTGGAGGGAATCGAGGTCCCCGAGGCAGTTCCCGAGAAGGCGGTGGAAAAGAGTCTGGCCCTCGTGACTCCCCTGGCTCTTCACATCGGGTATGACGAGGCGGCCCGGATAGCGCATCGCGCCTCCGAGGAGGGGAAGACGCTGCGGGAAGTGCTGCTCGAAGAGGGGGTCCTTCCTCCGGAAGAGGTGGAGAGACTGCTGGATCCGCGGGGGATGATATGACCGGAGTCATGACCTTGAAAAAATCAATATGTACTTAGTGCCCCCGAAACGGTATCTGTCTCAGGTCTGACTCTCTTCCAGTTCCAGAAGTTCCACCAGGGGGGCGGGCCGGCCGACGTGGAAGCCCTGGGCATAATTCACGCCGATTTCCCTGAGCTTAGAGATAATGGCCTCGTTGGCGACGAATTCGGCGATGGTCTGGATCCCGATGAAGTGACCCAGGCTGTTGATGGCCTCGACAATGGCGTGGCTGATAGAGTCTTCATGCATGTTTTTAAC
>JBNGED010000219.1:3915-4792 GCA_049975605.1 Sediminispirochaetaceae bacterium
TCCACCGGCAGTTCCCTGAGATAGTTGAAGGATGAGAAGCCGCTGCCGAAGTCGTCCAGAGCGAAGGTACAGCCGATCTTCTTCATGTCGTGGATGAACTGGGTGGCCCGTTCCATGTTGGTGATGGCGGCTGTCTCGGTGATTTCAAAACAGAACGCCGCAGGCGGAATCCCGTACTCCTGGAACTCGTAGCGGATATAGTCGAGGGAACTCTCATCGGCCAGGAAGGCCGCCGACAGATTGATCGAAAGGGTGAAGGGATTCCGCCGGCCTTCAAAGCTGTCCTCAAGGACTTTGAAAGACCGGAAGGCTGAATGGATGACCCAGCGGTCGATGGCGGGCATCAGATTGTACCGTTCAGCGGCGGGAATGAAATCCGCCGGCATGATAATTTTGTCGTCGGTGTCGATCATGCGGATCAGGATCTCGCTCTTCTTTATCTCCTGTTTTTCCGGATCGAGTGGGACGATCGGCTGATGATAGAGGATGAACCGGTCGTCCTCGAGGGCCTTGGTGAGGCGTGAGATCCACTGCATCTCGCCGCGGCGCTGGGCGAAACGGTTCTCTTCGTTGCTGTATATCTTTATCTTGTTGCCGCCTTCATCCTTGGCGATGAAACATGCATCGTCCGCCGCCGCAAGTACCGCATGGGTACTCTCACTGGTCCCGTCGATGGGAACGATTCCGATGCTCGTGTTGATATTGAAGACGTGTTTTTCCCATATGAGTTTGTCCCCCATCAGGCGTGCCTGCAGACGTTTGGCTATCTCGACTGCCTGATCGATCTTGGCATCCTCGAGGAGAATTCCGAATTCGTCAGCCCCCAGTCTGGCCGACAGGTCGCTGCTTCGGACCACGGAACGGATGATCCTGGTTG
>JBNGED010000220.1:0-4766 GCA_049975605.1 Sediminispirochaetaceae bacterium
ACATCGGGACAAAGTCGCTTACGAACACTTGGGACAATATCGCTTACGAACCACTTCTGGTAGAACCTTGACCACTTTTTTCTTGATCCCCCCGCTCACATTCATTACTATGGATTTACCGATACTTCCGGGATCTAATTATTTGTATCTAACGTGGAGTACATATGCCGAAAAAAAAATCCTGCTGCTGATCCTGCTGATTGTATGTATCGGCACATCTCCCGCCCAGAATAAAACCGCATTGGTAATTGGGAACAGCGGCTATCAGTACTTTCCTAAGCTGCAGCAAGCCGGACAGGAGGCCGGATCGATGAAAGCCGCCCTGGAACGCCTTGGATTCGAAGTGATCTATGTTACTGACGGCTCTTACGACCGCATGTACGACGCCCTTGATTCATTCGAGCATAAATTTAAGCAGCGGGGAGGAATAGTTTTATTCCATTTCAGAGGACACGGGATTCAGGTGAATAGCGAGAATTACCTTTTACCTGTGGATAAGGATAGTCCGGACGAATTGCGAGTTCGATCCCGGGCTATGAACGCCTCCGAGGTTGTGGATCTGATGGCGGCTGCCGGAAGCGCTACCATTATTGTTATTCTCGATGCCTGCAGAGACAATCCGCTTCCGGCGCAGGCGCGGTCTGCCAACAGCCGGGGCCTGGCTATTTTGCAGGCCCCGGTCAACACCGTGGTAGTCTATTCCGCAGAAGCGGGGCAAACCGCGGAGGATGGTGTCCGTCCCCGCAGGGGCAAGCTTTCCTGTAAGCGGCATAGAACCAGGGAACCATACTGTCACTATGAAATACTATGACGGGGAAGTTGAAACGAAGACTATCGAAGTGCGGAGCGGGCAGCCCGAGACGCTATCTTTCAGTTACCGTCGACAGGCGGAGGCACCGGATGGTTTCGTGCTGGTGGAATCCGGCAGTTTCACTATGGGAGCACCCCTGGGCGAACGGGGAAGGGAAAATGATGAGCGTAAGCACACTGAACGCATTACGAGAGACTATTATATATCCAGATACGAGGTAACTCAGGAAGAATATTTAAGTATCATGGGGGATTTACCCCCCGATCAAAACGGAATCAGCGAAAAATATCCTGTCGCGGCAAGCTGGTTTGATGCTGTGGAATACTGCAACAAATTGAGTCAGAAGGAAGGACTGACGCCCTGCTACAGCGGGAGCGGTGATTCCATCCGCTGCGATTTCAATGCGAACGGCTATCGGCTGCCAACGGAGGCGGAGTGGGAATACGCCGCCCGCGGCGGGCAGGAAGCGGGCGACTATACTATCTATGCTGGAAGCGACGATATAAAAAGTGTTGCCTGGTGCGGGTATATGGATAAAACGAACAAGCCCGTAGGACGGAAACAGCCGAATGAACTGGGCATCTACGACATGAGCGGGAATGAGTTTGAATGGTGCTGGGACTGGTACGGCGAGTATCCGACAGGAGACGTTGTGGACCCGACTGGTCCGTCTTCAGGTACTAAGCGTGTCCGCCGAGGTGCTTGTTCAGGCAGTCCCCCTGAGATTTGCCGTCTGGCTGCTCGTGCTGATTGGCCCCCCTCAGGAAGATATTGGCTCGTATTTTATAGCGGTAATGGCTTCCGCGTGGTTCGTTCATTGAGTGGCCGATGAACTTAAGGGTAAAAGGCTGATATTACAGAGAGCCGCACCGAAAGGTGCGCCTATCTTTTAACAGGGGCAGGCTCGCTCTTCAGACGCGCCGTGCGGCGCGGTTTTTTTTCACCGAATTAAAAAACTGTTTGATCATGCAGCGGAAAATGTCTATGCTTGAAGCGGCAGGGGCGCTTGTGGAACGATCAGGTCAACGGGAAAGAATGAGCATGACGGCTTTGAATGGTGAAGCAGACCCGGCAGGTCTGGTGTTTGTCTGTACGGAAAACGGCGCAGCGTTTCACAGCGCCGACTTCAGGCTCGTGGAGAACAGGGGAATCAAAGTAAGTAAAGACGGCAGCAGAATACTGGATGCAAAAGTGCTGCTCGAAGATCCCTGCCCCTTCTGCGGCAGACGGCATGTCTACCATGTAAGCGAGATACCATGCCCGTTCAACAAATGACGAATTATCGGCACTTTAGCATAGAAGGTGACGGGCGCTGAAAATCCCGCTGCTTTTATATCTACACAGTAAAAGGAGGACCTCGTTCATGCCTGAAAGAAACATTTTTGCTACCAGACGGGGGATTATCGCCGTTGGTGCTTTTATCGGGGTAGTGGCGCCGGTCCTGCAGAAACTGGGGAATCCGGGAAATATGGGAATTTGCGTCGCCTGTTTCGAGCGCGATATTGCCGGAGCGGTTGGATTTCATCAGGCCGGGGTAGTCCAGTATATCCGGCCTGAAATTATCGGGTTTGTTCTGGGCTCGCTGGCTGCGGCGTATCTATTCAAGGAGTTCCGGCCGCGGGTCGGCTCCACGCCCATCATCCGTTTCTTCCTCGGCGTTTTTGCAATGATCGGAGCGCTGATCTTTCTGGGCTGCCCCTGGCGGGCTTTACTGCGGCTGGCAGGCGGCGATTTGAATGCGGTTCTCGGTCTGGCCGGCCTGAGCTTCGGAATATGGATCGGAACCTTGTTTCTCAGAAAGGGCTACAATCTCGGCAGAACCCAGGCTGCCAATCCCGTGGCCGGCTGGATGCTCCCCCTTATGATGGCGGGGTTTCTCGTGCTGATGCTGATTTTCCCCAGGGCTCCGGGCGAAGCCAGGAGCGGGGTACTCTTCTACAGCGTCAGCGGTCCGGGCAGCATGAACGCGCCGCTTCTCGTGTCGCTGATTGCCGGGCTGGCGATCGGTTTTCTGGCCCAGCGCAGCCGGTTCTGTACCATGGGCTCCATACGGGATTTGATTCTGTTCAGACAATTCCATCTGTTCAGCGGCTTTATTACACTTCTCGTCGTAGCTTTTATCACCAATATAATTCTCAAACAGTTTCATCCGGGCTTTACAGACCAGCCGGTCGCCCACAATCTGCATGTCTGGAACTTCGCTGGGATGGCCCTTTCCGGCCTGTGTTTTACCATGGCCGGAGGATGTCCGGGACGGCAGCTCTTTTTATCCGGGGAGGGGGACGGCGATGCCGCTGTCTTCGTTCTGGGAATGATCGTCGGTGCCGGGTTCGCCCACAATTTCAGCCTGGCCAGTTCGCCGAAGGGATTGGGGAATTACGGAATACCGGCCCTGATAATAGGAACCCTGTTCTGTCTGCTCGTGGGGTTCATGATGACGAGAAAAACCGCTTGAAAGGAGGAATATATGGCAGTGACGGTCGATGCAAGGGGACTCTCCTGTCCTCAGCCGGTAATTTTAACTTTAAATGAAATACAAACAGGGAATGATCCTCAGATAATCGTACTGGTGGATACGGACACATCGAAGGAGAACGTTACCCGTGCGGCTGTCAGCAAGGGCTGCACCATAAGCGAAGTGTTGCCGGACGGCGGCGGTTACCGGATATTGATTCAGCGGGAATAGTGAGATGTTCAATCTGCTTTCGAAAAAAAAACCAAAGAACAGTAAATCCTCGGATATAGACAGAGGCCTCCTTGTGTTTGAACATACCAGCGAGGTGATCCTGGCTGAACAGGTGCTCAAAGAAGCGGGCTTTACCGTTCGGGTGATGGGTCCTCCGCCGGAGATCCAGACCGGATGCGATCTGGTGATCGAGTTCCCGCTGATGGAGGAACTCGATGTCATTCGGCGCCTTGAAGATGTCGGCAGTCCCCCGCTGCAGGTCACCCCGGTTACATCGCCGCTGCTGTCTCCTGTTGCTTTGTTTCACACGAAAGAGTACGATGATTGTATCATGGTGAGAGCCGCGAATATGAAAATGACGATCGACAGGAAGTCTCTGGAGATAGTGAATATCTCCGGCGGAGGATGCCCCGATGTTCCGTTTCTGGCACATACATTGGTCGGAAAAAAATTAACGGAGGCGCCAAGTCCGCGTGAGCTTGGGCACACGCTGTGCGGATACGCCCTCGAACTCGCCTATCAGGAGTTGAGGAAGAAGTGCTTGCAGTAGTAGGGACCGTTCCTGACAAGGATTTTCCACTGGTTCACGGAAGGGTGAGCCTCCGGAATAGTCACCTCATGATCGCGGACCGGATGGTGCCGGTGAACCGGGGAACTCCGGCTCTGCTGGCGGCCGCGGTGAAGGCTTCCGAAGCCCTGAAAGGGCCGGAAGTATATGCTTTCCTGGTCGGCGACACCGGCACCGGAACCGGCAGCAGGCATCTGTATAAGTTCCTCAGCGAGGAACTGCAGAATTTTTCTTTCCGGACGCTGACCTTTCATTATCTTCAGCCGATTGCGCACTGGCACGACAAGGTCTTGTCCGCGATCGATAAAATGGAATCAAAACCGGTCCTTATTGCCGACGCCGGATATATGTATGCCGCGAAAATGAGCGGCAATGCAGGGCGCTACGATATATTCACTCCGGATATCGGGGAACTGTCGTTCCTGGCTGATGAGTTGGCGCCGCACCCCTTTTATACCCGGGGCTTCATCCTGCACAATAACGGTGATGTTCCCGATCTGATCAGACGGGCTTACGAGCACCGGAACGCCGCGCGATACCTTCTGGTCAAGGGAGAGCAGGATTACATAGTCAACGGAGATGGATTCAATGAAATCGTGAATCAGCCTTCCTTCGAGGCGATGGAAGCCATCGGCGGGACAGGCGACAGTCTGACCGGTCTGGCGACTGTTCTCTGCAGCTCCGGTTATACTGTTCAAGAG
>JBNGED010000221.1:0-4753 GCA_049975605.1 Sediminispirochaetaceae bacterium
TACTCGCAGTAAAAGAGGAAGGGGATGAGGTTGATCTAAATCTTATAATCGACACCGGCTCCGTTCGGCAAAAGGTCAGCCCAGAATAATCGCCAGGTTGAAGGCGGTGATGATCAGGGCGAGGGCGGTGAAACCCAGGCTGATGAGCTTGTGCTGACGGTCGAAGCGCGTGTTGACGTCGTCAAAACGCCGATTCATATCATCGAAACGGCGGTTCATATCTTCAAAACGCTGGTTGCCTGCTTCAAATCTCTCATCCATCTGCTTCTGCATTGCAGTGAACCGTTCATCCATCTGTTTCTGCAGGGCTTCGAAGCGGTCGTCCATGCGGCGGAAGCCTTCCTTCATGGAGGCGAGCATCTCCCTGATGCTGCTGCTCAGTTCGCTGTAGCGCCGTTCGTGGACGTCCTGCTCGACGTAGCCGCCCGTGAGCAGGGTGATGTAGCGGTGCAGGGATTTGGGGTTCTTGACTTCGACAGCCTCGGACAGTTCGTCTTCGAGCATTTCGGCCAGATCTTTCATTTTCACACTCCTATTATACTAGCGGTCTATGTCTAAATAAAGTGCGGAAGTCCGATCTGCTTCAAAATAGTAAAGGTTTGGCTGATATTCAATTAGCTACTAACAATATAGTCTTATAAAGTGGTGTGTGATATACTTCAGTACTCGAATGGCCATATTTAAGACGTTACCGGAACACTTTTTCAATCCCCTGGCTGCGCCGCTCAGAGAGCATTATGCGGCTTTGCTGCTTATCTTTTACCTGCTCTTCCTCGAATATCAGGGCAGCATCGAACGGGCACAGGTGGTGCGTGAGTTCGAGGATTACTTTAGGACGCATGAGGTAGGGGAGGTCGCGGAACCTGCGGAGTATAGACCCGATCAGCTCCGACCGTATTAAGATAAAAATTCTTTCCATTATAAAGCTTTTAGGAATGAACTCGGGCTGAATATTTGAATATCGGGAAAATCGGCAAAGTCGTCCGGATTTTGGGTTATGAGCATGCGGATGTTTTGTTCATGCATGATGGCGATGATGTTCGCGTCGTGTATTGATTTGCCTGACAGTTTGAATTTTCGGACAAGAGAGATGAGTTCGATGGTAACCGGCTCGGTCTCTTCGAGAAAGAGCATCAGGCGCTTGAAGGTCTCGATGTTGTGGATGGCTTCGGTGTAGGTCAGCCCGAGTCCATTCACTTCGACAGGACGGGTGCACACAACCACATACTCCCGGATGATCTGGCCGGTGATACACAGGTGCACTCCCGCAGTACGAGCCTGCAGAAATACTTCGCGGGCCAAGGAGTGCTCGGTGCGTGAGCGGTCGGTGGCGGTGAGCAGGATGTTGGTATCGACGAGGGCGAGTTCACCGCGCATCGTCGTAATAGTCCTCGCGTTTCCAGGCTTGTTTGTTGCCGCTTGAGAAGGTGATGAGGTTGAACTCTTCGTCCGGCTCGGCGTCAGGAATTTTACGCACCGCTTCGGCAATGATGGTCTTTAGTTCTCCCTGCATGGAACGGTGGTGCATTTCTGCGAGTCTCTTAAGCCGTTGAAGCACATGCGGGTCGATGTCGCGGATGTGTATCGATTTCATACTGGTAGTATAATGCTACCACAAGCAATAGTCAATTTTTCTTTCCCATAGAGAATCTGGTATAACGGGTTCATTCAGGAAAAAATCAGCCCAGAATAATCGCCAGGTTGAAGGCGGTGATGATCAGGGCCAGGGCGGTGAAACCCAGGCTGATGAGCTTGTGCTGACGGTCGAAGCGGCGCTCCTGGGCGTTAAACCGTTCGTCCATCTGCTTCTGCATCCCGGTGAACCGTTCATCCATCTGCTTCTGCATGGAAGCAAAGCGGTCGTCCATTCGGCGGAAGCCCTCCTGCATGGAGGCGAGCATCTCCCTGATGCTGCTGCTCAGTTCGCTGTAGCGCCGTTCGTGGACGTCCTGCTCGACGTAGCCGCCCGTGAGCAGGGTGATGTAGCGGTGCAGGGATTTGGGGTTCTTGACTTCGACAGCCTCGGACAGTTCGTCTTCGAGCATTTCGGCCAGGTCTTTCATATTCACACTCCTAGTATACTATCGGTCAATGTATAAATAAAGGGCGGGAGTCCGATCTGCTTCAAAACGGACGGATGTGAAGTTGGGTCAGGGTGCGGGGGCGGCGGAGGTGAGAAAAAAACAGGCCGCTGTTATCCCGAAGCCATGCAGTACTGCAGCTGTTCCCTGAGGTCTTCGATCTCCTTGCTCCAGAAGGCGCTGCCGCCCCAGTGGGGGTGTTCGGTCTTGAAACGGCGGTCATTGCGCTGGCGGGCCGACCAGGCGAGGTAGTAGAGCATCCGCATGGCCCTGAGGGGTTCGATTAATTTTTTTTGTGAATAGTCGAAGGGGAGGAACTGCTCGTAGCCTTCGACTACCAGGTTGAACTCCCGGGGGCATTCATCGGCGCGCTCGGGGAGGAGGAGCCAGAGGTCCTGTACGGACGGGCCGGTCATCATGTCGTCGAAGTCGATCAGGAGGAGCCCCTCATCAGGCCGTTCGAGGATGTTGCCCCGGTGGCAGTCGCCGTGGACCCGCTGCATGGGGATTCCCTCGAAGAGGGGTTCGATGTGCCGGAGTATTTCCCCGGCCAGGTCGAAAAATTCCTGCCGGTGCTCGGGGTGTACCGCCTCGTCCTCTTCGAGCTCCTGTATACAGGTCTTGATTATCGGTCCGGGGAGACAGTACTGCCGCTGCGGGGCTTCCCGCTGCCGGGCCGCGGTGTGCATACGCCCCGCGAGGGCCCCCAGCCGCAGCCAGTCCTCTTCGCTTTCGGCGTCGAAGTTACGGCCGCCGCGCTTCGGAAAGAGGGCGAAACAGAATTCCTGCAGGTCCTCGGAATTTATTACCGCTTCCACTACTGAAAGGGTGTGCCCGTCAGGGTCGGGGAGGGGGGCGACGGTGGGGATATCCATCTCCACGCAGTCCCGGATGAAGCGGTGCTCTTCGAGGATGGCCTCTTCGCTCCAGCGTCCGGGGCGGTAGAATTTGGCCATGTAGATCCGCCCGTCTTCATCGTGGAGCTCGTAGACACGGTTGATGTAGCTGTTGTACTGGGTAATGTTCCCGGTCAGATTCAGACCGAAGGCGCCTTCCACCGCGTGCAGCACGAGCTTCGGGGTCAGGTGATCGAAATCGCCGGGCTTTGTATCCTGTATGCTGTTCATGCTGCGCGGTGATAGCCGGAGGCTATTCCGTCCGTATCTCCACGGATGTGATTCTGTCGCCCTGCTGAACCGCATCCACCACGTCGGCCCCGGCGATTACCTTGCCGAAAACGGTGTGCTTCCCGTTCAGGTGGGGCTGGGGACTGTGGGTGATAAAAAACTGGCTGCCGTTGGTGTTCGGTCCGGCGTTGGCCATCGACACCACCTTGGCCTCGTGGGTGAGGGGGTTCCCCCTGGTCTCGTCCTCGAAGCGGTACCCTGGTCCGCCCCTGCCGGTGCCGGTGGGATCTCCGGTCTGGATCATGAAGTTATTGATGACCCGGTGAAAAAGTACGCCGTCATAGAACGACTGTCCGGCGAGGAAAACGAAGTTGTTCACCGTCCTGGGGGCATGTTCGGGATACAACTGAATTTCTATGTCGCCCTTCGTGGTCTTCAGGACCGCAAAATACTGTGTGCCGGTATCTATCTGCATCTCCGGGGGATTGTCCCATTGCTGTGTACTCATGGTATCTGCTCCTGTGATATGTCTTTCAATATGTCGTGCAGGCACTGTACTGCATTCCGCCCTTAGTTTCAATGACGGCGGAAGGATTGGTGGAACTGAACGCTCCCGGCATGACTACCTGTCTATAAACACTCCCGAATAGGAGAGTCCGAAGTTCAGGGAAAATTCGGGTACGATCTCTGTTATTGCGACCTTGGACGGACGGTAGCGTACCGAGACGGAACCGTCGAAGTCCCATTTGTCAAGAAAGGTCCAGGTACATCCGAGATTTGCCCCGGGTCCGCCCTCCAGGGAGCCCTGCATGGTAAATGCGTACCCTGCCCCGCCCCGCAGAGAGATGCTGTCCGATATGCGGCGCTCCACGGCGCCGAGGAGCTGCATGTAGGGAAGGGGGTATCCGGAGGGCCAGAAATCCGCCATGAACTTTACAATCACGAAGCCGCGTCTGTCCGGAAAGGACAGGGAAAGCGTCTGCTCCTGGTACCAGGGGGCATCTCCCTCGGTCGGCACATTGGGATTACCCTCGAGACCCAGTACATCGGTATAGGGATCGTAGTTATCCAGATCATGGCGGTACCAGATCTGGTTTGACCAGCCGCCGTAGAGGCTGTAAGCCAGGGAGCCTGAGGGATTCCTCCACAGGAGTCCCGCCGCGGCGGCGAAGAAGAAATCCTCGAACTCCACGTGAATGGTTCCACCGGATGAAGCGACAGTGTACTGACCGCTGCTGTAGGCGCCGGTCCCGGAAATGCCGAAGGAAAACCCCTGATTCAGGGCCCAGCCGAAGCTGGCGATTCCTCCGTAGTAACTGGGGGATATGTAGTTTTCGCTTATCTCGTCGTACACCTGGAATACTGAAGTGATTCGGGAAGTGAACAGTTCGAGCCCCCACCCGAAGGAGCTGCCGAGGGGGGCCCGGTACCCAAGGGCGGTGCGGTTGTCGCTTTCTCTCACGCCGTACTCGTACGGATACGTATCGCTCAGGGGATACTTCTTGTCGCTGTTGGGCGGCCAGTCCCGGCCTCCGAGGAAACCGG
>JBNGED010000222.1:0-4737 GCA_049975605.1 Sediminispirochaetaceae bacterium
TCCGAAGCCGGCGGCGTTCCCGTCGCCGAAGACCGCAATGTCGCCGCTTCCGTAACGCGCCAGCTGATCGTACATCTCATGCAGCAGGGCATATAGGTCGGCTTTACGGGCGTATATCTGATCCACCAGGGTGGTCGCCCGGGACCAGGTCTGCCGGAAGGCCCGCATACTTTCGCCGAATACGCTGTCCAGTTCAGCCAGGCGCTCTTCACTTCCGTCTCTCAGCGCCGTAAATCCGTAGATAGGTATGCGCCACCAGAGGTCCACGCCGCGCTGGACGAAGTGCTCCTTGTCGCTGATCTGATCCAGGTTCTCCTCGACTCCCTGGGGCGTCTCTCCGCCGGCTACAAGGAGCTGGTCCTTGAGATTGTCCCTGATATCCGTCCAGGAGACCGCCTCCGCCGCGGGTATACTTTCGAATACCTGAGCGTTCAGCCCTTCGATGTAGTTGCTATAGGTATTACTCCCCTTCAGGCTTCCGACTCCCGACATAACAGTATCGAGCCGGGTTTGAGCATAATCCATCTGCTCCGCCTGGTGATCGACATACTCCTGCAGGTAGGTGTTGATCTGCTGGTACTGACCGGTGTAGGCCTCGTTCAGCTCCGAGAGGTTATACTGATCGATGTAGAGGATCCGGTCGAGCTTCCTGAGCCTGGCATCGATAATGCTGCTCTGCTGGATAAAGGCTTCCTGATACTCGGCGAAATCCTCCCGTATGGCATACATGTCCTGAACCTGCTGTTCGGCCTTTTCGATATCGAGATCGAAACCGACCCTGACCGTCCTGGTCACGCCGTTGACGGTTACCGTTCTGGTTTCATACCCGCCGAAGGGCGATCCGGACTGTCCGAGCTCCTGTACGGACGGCAGGTCCTCCAGGATGATGTCTTCATACTCCTCGAAGTTCCCGATCACGTTTTCCTGCAGCGATTCGAGCTGTGCATTCGCCGCTGCAATGAGCTCCTGCTGATCTTCGAGCTGCGAACGTACAGCCGCCATCTGCTGGGCTTCGGGGCCGAAGACGTTCGACCGGACGAGCTCCAGCGCCGGCGGCAGCCCATTCGGCCAGTTGTCGATCTCAGCACCCTGATAGAGCTGGCGTATTGCTTCGTATTGGCCGCTGTCGGACTCCACCAGAGCGAGCCCGGCCGCCTCCAGCTGTTCGGGGGTCAGCTGCAGCAGTTGAAGCTGGGCGTCGTGAAGGTCCTCCATCAGCTCGTCCTTGGCCGATTCCATCTCGCCGGCCATATTCCGGGCATCTTCGATCATCTGATCGTAGGCGCTCTTGGTCCCGGAGCCTCCGTCAAAGCCGTTCATCCCCGCTTCGACCCACATGCTTCCTTTGAAGACTTCGACCTTGCAGACGGTGAGCTTCACCCGTCCCACCGCGTAGATGACCAGTTCGGGCATCGAAATCAAAGCCGCCTCAAGTGACGCCGAACCCGAAGCTATCTTGAGGATCTCGCCCTTCGCCGTTACCGCGGCGTAGAGACCGAATCTCGATGAGGCCGGCTGGTTCCAGTACCAGAACATACCCTCGTAGGTAATCGATCCGGAGATCACCTTCAGGTCCATTCCCTGCTTCACCGACAGTTCTACCATCATACCGGGTGGTCCGATAAAGAGGCTGCCCGAGGTGCCTGAACCGGACTTCTTATTGTACATGTAAGTGTTGAACTCGCCGTTGACCGCCCAGGTGTCCGTTCCGTACACGTAGAAATTGAGATTCCCCTCGCCTTTGTAGATTTCAAAGTAGTTCATCTTGAAATCTATGTTGCCTTCCGCGTAGCCGGGGTCCCATCCGATCGCAAGGTACCCGACTCCTTCAACCGTGTCCGCGGCGTAGGACGCTTCGAGGTCGAGGGTCAGATAGTTCGCCGTCAGGGTCAGAAGAGACCGGCCGTGGAGCATGTTTTTCTCGCCAATATAAAAATCTCCCAGCAGCATCATGGCGAAGGATCCCGGGTTGTCAGCCCCCCCGGGCCTCTTTGCCGTGATCTCGCCGTCCAGTTCAGGTCTCTTGAAGCCGGCTATGGAGCGGACCAGTTCGACGTCGTCCTCGACGGGATTGATGAAGAGCCCTCCTCCGATACCGTCCAGGAAGAGCCCCGGAGCAACTGCCATGTTGAGCCCGGTTGCCGCCACGAAGACACCGAAGGTGAATTCGCCGTCCTGCCGGCCAAATTTTCCGACCACCGCCGCTTCGATGGTATCCCCCGGAATGGTCATGCTTCCCGCGAGGGTCAGCAGATCCGCGCTGTATTCGACGTCGGCCATGATCTCCACGTCCGCCGTCTCCAGCCGGGCCCTCCGCAGCACGAAGCTGCGGCCGCCTTCGACCGGGTCGTAGAAGGTGAACTCTTCGAAGCCGCCGCTCAATGACGGGTCCTCCGAGTCCCCCACATTGATCTGGGCCCCTTCGAGCCGGAGATAACTCTCCACGGCAACCTGCTTCTCCCCCTTCTCCGGGGCCTGGTCGGCCCCTTCGCCGGTGGTCTCGTTGCTGTCGAAGCTCAGGGTGGTCGGGGTGGTGCTCCAGTCGATCTCCGACACCTCGACCTTCAGTGAATCGGCCACCTCGAACTGTCCGCCGATGATGGCATCCGAGAGGTTGGAGATGGTGCCGTCCACGGTCAGGATCAGGTTCTCGAACTCCACTCCGCCGGAGACCCCGTCCATCCCCATCACGATGGAACCGGTGAGGGCGATGCCGAACTCCGGTTCGCTCTGAATGGCGATGGCGTCCATGGCGAGATTGAGCCCGGGAAGAGTCAGCTGTTTGTTCTGCAGGACCTCCGCGTTGGTCGGGCTGTGCCAGTCGAACTCGCCCTCCATATTGAGACGTACTCCGCCCTCGAAGTCGCCGTTGGCATTCAGCTCGCCGAAGGAGACCCGCCGCTGGTCGTCATCGGGCTCGCCGCCTCCTTCGTTTTCCAGGGCCAGGTAAAAATCGACCCCCAGCCGTATTTCACTGTAGTCCTTGTTGAAGACCCCGTCCTCGTATTCAAAAACGAACTCCAGATAGGTGATGTCGAGGGTCCCGATGCCGAGGTCCCACTCGGATTCGTCGTTATCCCCCAGCTTGTGGCCCTTCTTGTCGTCCTTCAGCTCCTTCAGCGGCACCAGTCCGCCGGAGGCGTTCCCGTCCTTGTCGAAGCTGATCTCGAACTCCGTTCCGTTCATGGCGTCCAGGGGATCCGGAAGCTTCTTCAGCTTCCCAGCCAGCTTCAGCTTCCAGGAGTCGTCGATGTTCTTCAGCTTGATCTTGTTGATCTCCAGCTTGTCCGGAATCAGATCGAAGCCCTTCTTGAAGGTGATCACCGCGTCCACCGCTCCGTCGGAGAAAAAGGTCAGGTCCTTGAAGGTGGTAAGGGTCTCCTTCTTGGTTTTGTTTCCTTTCTTGGACTCCATCTGGATACTGCCGGAGAGGCTGAAGTAGTAGCGGTCGTTGGCCTCGTCCTTGCCGATCACCAGGGCGTTGGAGGTGCCGTCCACGTCGTGGATGCGGAAGTCCATCCCGAAGGCGTTGAAGCTCTTGGGATCGCTCTCGGTGTAGGAGAAGCTCTTGGCCTCGACCCCTTCGGTCTTCACCACCAGGCCTTCGATATCCATCAGTTCCCGGTCCCCGATCTTCGGTATGGCCAGCTTGGCATCCACCAGGATGTGATCGGTAGCCGGACTCTTCTGGCCCTCGAAGCGGACCTTCTTCACCTTCAGGTACCCGTCCGCGGTGGTGACGAAGGTCTCCTCCTCGTCGGCCTCCTTCTCGATGGTCCCCCCACGGATCTTGGCCTTGGTGGGATTGTCGTTGTCGTAGCGCACAATCAGCTCGTCGACCGTGACCTCTTCGATCTCGGTGTTCTCCAGGGAGAGGAGCTTCATCCTGGCTGTTCCGGTAAATGAAAACTCGACATACCCGGAGCTCTGATTGCTTGTGGCGACCGCCTCGCCGTCGAGATTCGTGAGCTCGGCCACGTCCGGCACGATGGTGAGGGTCGTCGGGGGAAAAGGCGGCGTCTGATCGCTGATGGTGTAGGCGGCTTCACCGGAGGCCTCCACCGGCGAGGTAATACTGGCGGTGACCGTGTGCTCGCCGGGATCGCCTGTCGGGATCTCGCCTTCTATATTGAAGTTGGTCTCCCCGTCCACCTGCACGGAAAAAGAGGAATCCTCGGTCCAGTCGCTTTCGCCGTCTATCAGAATATCCCCGGTGATCTGCCCGCTGCCGGTGGCCTGCACCACCACCCGGGCGTTCTGCACCTGGTCGCCGACGTAGTACGGCGAGGGAGGCAGCTCGACCTCCACCCCGCTGATCTGGAGTCCCGACGGAAGCCCCGCCGAGACGGTGACCGGCATATCCGCCACCGCCTCCACGGGGTTGCCGTAGGAATCGCTGCCCTGGACCCGGTAGGTCAGGGTCATGCTCCCGCTCTGACTCCCCCCGAGGGCCAGGGCCCGGTCGAAGGAGGAGAGGTTCGCCGTCCGGGTGACCGTGCTGCTGCCGCCCCCGGGAACCGATATGTTGACGCTCTCCGAAGGCTCGGTACTTGAGGACCCGCCCGGAAACGACTTCTCCACCGACACGCTGGTGATGGTGATCCCCCCGGCTCCGGTAGCCCGGATGGTCAGCTCCACCGGTTTGTCGTTCTCCCCCTCCTGGAACTGGAGGGCCCCGGGGGACAGGGAGAGCTCGGCATTGGCGCCGCCGGTTACAATGAAGCCGTCGGAGTATGT
>JBNGED010000223.1:0-4729 GCA_049975605.1 Sediminispirochaetaceae bacterium
ACCTGGGGCTGGACCCGGACATGGCGGTTCTCGTCTCGGCCAAGACGGGAGCGGGAGTCGATGACCTTCTGGAAGCACTGATAGAGCACATCCCTTCACCTGAAGGAAGCGATGATGCCCCTCTGAAGGCTTTGATATTCGATTCAAAGTACGACCCCTATCGCGGGGTCGTTATCCACGTACGCGTATTCGACGGGACCATCAAAGAGGGGGATACCATCCGGCTCTGGTGGAACAATACCACATACACAGTCGAGGAGACCGGCGTTTTCCGCGTAGGCCGCGAGAAATCGAAGACCCTGAAGGCGGGCCAGGTGGGTTATATAATCGCCGGAATAAAGAACATCTCCGACATTCGAATTGGCGACACCATAACGAATGACGATAAGCCATGCGCTGCGCCCCTCAAGGGGTTCAAGGAAGTGAAGCCGGTAGTTTTTTCATCGATATATCCAATCGACACCAATGAATATGAGGAGCTTCACAGCGCAATTGACAAACTGAAGCTCAACGACGCATCACTCGTGTATGAAAAGGATTCATCCGCAGCCCTCGGTTTCGGCTTCCGTTGCGGCTTCCTCGGACTTCTCCATCTGGAAGTGGTGCAGGAGAGAATTGAACGGGAGTTCGATCTGTCCATAATTCTGACGGCGCCCTCCGTCCGATACCGGATCAAAATGAGGAACGGTGAAGAGCGCGAGATCGACAATCCCCTCGAATTTCCCGATCCCATGAATGTGGAATACAGCGAGGAGCCGTTCATAAAGGCGAATATTATCACACCGGCGGAATATCTCGGCAACATTATTCAACTCTGTCTCGAGAAGCGGGGCGTGCAGGACAGCATGAATTACCTCGATGAAAAGCGGGTTGAGGTGGTGTACGTAATGCCGCTGGCGGAAGTCCTGTTCGACTTTTACGACAAGCTGAAGTCTGTCAGCCGGGGCTTTGCGTCCTTCGATTATGAGATAGCAGAGTACCAGCAGACGGACCTGGTGAAGTTAGACATTCTCGTCAACGGATCTTCGGTCGACGCACTCAGCCAGCTGGTGCACAGGGATCAGGCCGTGAGCCGGGCACGCAATATCTGCCGCAAGCTGCGGGAGGAAATACCGCGGCAGCAGTTCAAGATCCCCCTGCAGGGATCGATCGGCAACACCATAATCGCCAGGGAGACGATAAGCGCCCTCCGCAAGGACGTTACCGCCAAGTGTTACGGCGGAGACATTACCCGTAAGCGCAAGCTGCTGGAGAAGCAGAAGGAAGGCAAGAAGCGGATGAAGATGGTCGGCAATGTGGAACTGCCGCAGTCGGCCTTCGTTTCGGTCCTGAGGAGCGATGACTAAATCTCTGCACCGGAAGAATGTATCACCCGGATAGGGAAGATTTTATCAGGTGAAGATAATGGCCGGCGGATACCAGTATACGCTTGACGAGGTTGGGATCCAGCTCTTCTAAGCGGTACCCCGTATCAGGAAAGGCCAGGAATAAATATTCACATCGGTTGATACTCGAGAGAAGACGGCTCTCGGAAGACTCATCAGTCTGTCCGTGCAGATATCTCCGTCCCGCAGAATAGATCTCATCCAGAATTTGAACCTCGTTTTCAAGAAAAGCCCTGATGTGTTCCGTCTCGAAGACAGGAGCATCATCCGAATCGGAGACAGCCGGAGCAGTTCCCTTCCAGCCGGCTATAATCGAAGCAGCGGCGGAAGTATCGACGGCCTGAACATTGAGGGGGATGCCGGACGAGTGAACTCGATACAGACGGGGATTCCCGCCGAAGTAACGGTTGAAATTCTGTGCATACCGTTCCAGGGTGGAGGTGGTCAGGAGACGGTCAGGCCGGGCGACACTCGAGGTGAAACGCACACCAGGACTGACGAGCGCGCTCAGATCAACAAGGGAGCTGAAACGACCGGATTTCTGCAGCAACCGTAGATGCTGAGGGCTCTCCCTCGTATGTGTTTTTCCTGGAAAAAAAGAGAAGTCGATACCGGTGAAGAGTACCGGACCTTCGCTTATTTGAAGGGCGAGCTCAACTGCAGTGCTCCCGACCGAACCCATGGGAGGAATCCTGACCGGCATCAGACCGTACTCATCGAGACGATCGAAGATCCCAATATCGGCGAAGAGGGTACTCACCATGTGTATCCTGCCTGCGGCCAGCCGTATTACTCCCGGGAAGCTCGTAATGTCGGCAATAAGAGCGCAATTCAGCTCAGGTTCGGGTATGAAATCGTAGAGGTTGAAGAACTGCGCCTCCTGAGCAACCACTGCGTCGGGATGAAGGCCCGCCTTCATAAGAGGGGTGTAAGCGGTATCAACCGCCAGCAGGAAGAATTCCGGTCTGTGCTCCAGCAGAAAAGGCACGGTCTCATCAAGAGAAGGACCCGCTCCGGCAACAAGCACAGGCAATTCGGAACCGGGCAGGGAAGAACTGACGTGAGTGCGCGCAGACAACACCGGTATACGGCTGATATTACAGAAGAGGTTCTTGACCCAGAGGGGGAGCATGTGCATGAGAGTGTATTTGTTGTGCCAGAATTGCTGTATCTCCTCCTCAAGAAGCCTCTGGATCCGCGAGTAGGCACCGGGATACAGGCGATATCCCGCATTGAGGGTTATGAGCTGAACACGGCGGAAGTTCTGGATGCCGATTTGTTTCAATGCCGAATACACCGATTCAGGCAGCATGGGATGAATGAAGGTCAGATGATAGTTGCTTGCACAGACAGGCGGCATGTGACCCCTGCTGAATGAGGCCAGCCGCGCATCTTCTTCGAGGGCTATAACATGCGAGGAATCGGGAAGACGGCGGAGTATATCCGCCGCTCCGTACCAGAGAAGAGGTGATGCGAGTACATAGAGGGTGTCGCCCTGTAAAGTGAAACGTTGCGCCCGTCGAACCGCTGAAGCTTCGGCGGGACCGCTTCCGTAGAGATCTCTATTTTTATACACAATTGAAGCGCCCCCGGGCCGGTCTGTCAGCCGGGGGCCTTCATCTTGCATGTTCACAATCTATGAATTGAGGAAGTATTTGGAAAAAATCTGCATGAAGTTGTCTTCCAATTTGTCGGATTGCAGAAAATGCCTCTGAATATCCTGGTTCTGAAAGTTGCTCGTGATGTATGAATAGTAACTCCTGATACCTTCCAGTTCCGTTTCAGGGACCACTCTCTCATCGACAAGCTGGGCAACGACTACGGACTGCCCGAGTACGAAGGGTTCCGTATAGGATTCCTCCTGGAGAGCGAAGAGCGTCTTGAGTATGCGGCTGTTGGACTGAGCATTGCCGAGCACTCCGCTGTTGTCCCCGCTCTGGATGGTCTTCAGGAAAAAACTTCCGCCGTAGTTGATGGGAAAATAGTTGGTGGTGCGGACATTCAGATCGCTGCCGGTCGCTGCCGTGCTGAACCCATCGGTGCGGGCATTCTCGATGAAAACGTTCGCCTGATCGATGAAATAGTTCTCCACGTCACCGCGCCGGTTCTGAATAAGATATGAACGGACGGCGTCGAGTTCATTGGGATCCGTCAGATCAGCCGGTTCGGCGGTACTGTCGCTGCGGTAGATAGCCCACCCGAAGGAGGTCTCTATAAGTTCGGATATCTCGCCGTTCCCGAGGCTGAATATCTGATCAGCCCTGGCCTCGTCTTCAAAAATTGCCGCCAGTTCGTGGAAACGCATCCAGCCCAGATCACCGCCCTTGTCGGCGCTCTCGTCGGAAGAGTGGTTCTGTGCCAGTTCCTCGAAGCGCTCGGGGGCCTCGGTCAGCTGGGAATAGATCTCTTTGGCCTCGGATTCCTTCGTCCGCAGGGATATCCTGCTCAGATTCATGCGCTGAAAGAGTCTGCCGTTCTCCAGTGCGAATGCGGCCACCTCTTCACGCGGATAATCGGTGAGTGAGAAGCTGACGTAGCGGAACTGTCTCTCCGGAGTAGCGAGATTGGCGAAAAAATCCGCCTCGCCGGGACTGGCCGGAATGCTCCTCAGATCCTCTTCCCACTGCTCGTGGAGCAGGTTCTCCTCGAACAGATCGCGGGTAGCAAGTTTTTCCGCATTGGAGGCCTGACGATAGAGTTCAGGGCTGAACTTGCCGTTGCGCTGATACGGACCGAATTTGGCGATGGTACGGTCCAGGCGGTTATTCGAGATGTGAAGCCCGCTCTTCTCCGCCTGCTGCAGCACGGCAGTGTGCACGACCGTGGCGTCGTACGCGGCCTTCCAGACCTGCAGGGCCTGGAACTGAAGATTGTCCGAATCGTTCTGCGCCATATTCTGGACCCGTTCGGCATATGCGTCGCGCTGACGGGCGAAGTAGCTGTCAGGCGTGTATTCGATGGCCTCTCCGTTGTAGTACCCGAAGATGAGCCGGTTCGACTGTCCTATCCCGCCGAATGCCGGAGCGATAATGAAAGCGACTACGACAATCACGAGCACCAAAACGCTAAATATCCACATCACCGGGTGTTGGGTCCTCTTTTTCTCAACCTGGTTCAGCTGAGAGGATTTTTTCTGGATCTTTTCCTTAACTCTGCGTTGTTCTCTTGACGGCATGTGTTATCCTTCAACAGTTAGTTTGAATAGACTGTGACATATGAATCTATATCGAAAAACAGTACCATGAGCAGGCCGAAGTGTCAATTCAGGGGCAACTCAATCGGCTCAGGTAGTGGTTCGTAAGCGATATTGTCCCAAGTGTTCGTAAGCGACTTTGTCCCGATGT
>JBNGED010000224.1:0-4723 GCA_049975605.1 Sediminispirochaetaceae bacterium
CCACATCGACTGTCATGAAGTGCGGGTGGTCATTGTAGAAGCCCTCGACACCATTCTTCCCATCCTGCCCCCGAAAATGCAGTACAAGGCCGAACGGTTCTTGAAGAAGAAGGGAGCCGAGATCCTGACCGAATCTCCCGTCGTGGGAGCCGAAGAGGGAGTGGTAAAGCTCTCCAATGAGCGGACCATAGAGGCCGACACCTTCATCTGGACCTGCGGGATCCACGGCTCCGAGTTTTCCGCCCGGATCCCTCTCACCAAGGGACAGTGCGCGAAGGGTCAGTCCTCTCTGGCATCAGCGGAGGGAATCCACGGTATGTCCGGCTGCCGCTTCGAAGAGGATGAGCGCTACATAGTCGGAGAGAGAGGGCGGATCGAAGTAAATGAAGAGATGCAGTCGGTGGACCATTCGAACGTCTATCTGGTGGGGGACATCATCTGGTACGTCGACAATGACAAAGTGGTTCCCCAGATAGTCGAGACCGCCCTGCAGACCGGAGAAGTCGCCGCCGAGAACGTCATCGCCGATATCGAGCAGAAGAAACGGAAACAGTTCAAACCGAACTACCACGGCTTCATGGTGAGCATCGGGAGCACCTACGGTGTCGCCCATGTGGGGGGCATCTCCCTGTCGGGCATATTCGCCATGGGGATGAAGCATCTGATCAATCTTCACTACCTGTTCGGCATCGCAGGGGTGAACGCCGTCTGGCGCTACCTGCAGCATGAGTTCTTTACCATCAGGGAACGCAGATCGTTTGTGGGTGGGCACCTGGCCGCGAAGATCCCGGTCTACTGGGCAGTGCCTCTGAGGCTCTTTCTCGGCGGGAAGTGGCTCTATGAGGGGGTGAAAAAGGTCCTCGACGGATGGCTCAATCCCGAGAACATCTACATCGTGGCCACCGACGCCGGCAGCGCGGCTTCCGAATGGGTCGAAGGGGGCGGAGAGGCTGCGGGTACTGCCGGGGCCGCGGAGGCGGCCGAAGCGGCATGGGCCAATGTTCAGCCTCTCCTGGCCGAACCGCTCGGAATATACACGTGGATGGTGGATACCTTCGTCTCACAGGCGCCCTACATCTTCCAGGCGGGAGTCGTTCTGGCCGAGGTTGCCATCGGACTGGCGCTGATCGGCGGACTGTTTACCTTCCCCGCCGCCCTGGCCTCCCTCGGACTCTGTCTGATGTTTACCATATCGGCCATGAGTGGTCCCGAGATCCTCTGGTACGCCGCGGCGGCCATCGTCATGCTTGGAGGCGCCGGGCGCGGATTCGGTCTTGACCATTACGTGATGCCATGGTTAAAAGATAAGTGGAACGGTACGAAACTGGCTCAGAAGACCCATCTCTACGATGGCGAACCGGTTATCAAGGAGTAATATGCGGACATAACCGGGAAGGCATTCCGGGGGCTTTTTCGGCGAAGGAAGAATGATGATCACAGCATTGTATCGTGACATAGGAATAGAAAACGAACTTGAACAGGTCCAGGAGATCATGCAGGACCAGCTGCGCCGCAGCACGCCGTTTATCAGGGAGGCCCTCGGGGGGCTGATGGAACACAGCGGGAAGATGCTGCGGCCGGCCCTCCTCCTGCTCGCCTCCCGGTTCGGAGAAGGCGACAAAGACAAGCTGTTCACACTTGCAGCCGCCGTTGAGATGCTTCACATGGCTACCCTCATTCACGACGACATCATCGATCAGGCGCCCTCCCGGCGGGGCATCCCCACCATTCACACCGTCTACGGCAGCAGGAACGCGGTGCTGATCGGAGATTTCCTGTTCACCAGGAGCTTCCAGCTGGCCGCGGACAACACCGACATGGACGCCGGCAGGCAGATTGCCCGGGCCATCAATTCAATCTGTGAGAGCGAGATCCGGCAGCACGAACGGCTCTCCCCGGCCTCCGTCTCGTTCCGGGAATACCATCGCCGGATCATGGGGAAAACCGCCGCCCTCTTCGCCATCTCCGCCTACATCGGCGCGTATCAGAGCGAAGTCGCCGAACGCACCTGCCGCCGTCTCAGAAAGATCGGCGCCAATATCGGAGCGGGCTTCCAGATTATAGACGACATACTCGACTTCTCGGAGGTCTCCGCTTCAACCGGCGAGACCCCCGGAGCGGACATACGCCAGGGAATCGTTAACCTGCCCCTTCTCTTCGCCCTGGAGAAGGATGACGGCACCCTTGCGAAGCGTCTGAACCGGCGGGTGCGGAACGGCCGCCGTCTCAAGACAATCATCTCCCAGACCAGGAATCTGGAGGGTATCGACCGGGCCCGTTCATGCGCCCGCGCATACACCGCCAAGGCGCTGGAGTCGATCAGACTCCTGCCGGATTCCGTCTACCGGAGCCAGCTGGAGGATTTCACCTCATTCCTCCTCAAGCGGGCGTATTGATTTTTCCCGCTTTTTCCCATTCTTTTGCGCATAAGATATTGCTTCCCGTATGAGCAGGAATTACACTAGGTACTGTGAACAAGACAGTAGCAGTAATAGGCGCCGGTATCCACGGGATGGCCACCGGTTTGCTCCTGGCCGACAGGGGCTTCGAAGTAAAAATCATCGACATGAACGACCGGCCTGGGGGCGTGGCGCGGGTATACAAAACACAGGGGTACACCTTCGACATGGGGCCGACCTGGTATCTCATGCCGGAAGTCTTTGAACGGTACTTTCACCTACTCGGTTCTGAAGTCAGGCGGGAGTATCACCTCTTCGATCTCGATCCGTCCTACCGGGTCTTTTTTTCACCGGAAGATGTGGTCGATATCAGACGGGACCAGCGGCACAACCGCCGGGTCTTCGACGGCTTCGAACCCGACGGCGGAGAGAAGCTGAAGCGCTACCTGCACGAAGCTTCGAAGAAATACGACATCGCCCTGAACCACTTCCTGTATCATGACTATCTGCGCTTCACCGATTTTCTCGATCCGGTCATCATCGGGAACGGGCTGCGTCTGCACGCCTTCGCCAAGCTCGACTCCTATGTGAGAAAATTTTTCCGCAGCGACAAGGCCCGCAAAATCCTGGAATTCAACACTGTGTTTCTCGGATCGAGCCCCAAAAGGACCCCGGCCCTCTACTCCCTCATGGGACACGTCGACCTGAATCAGGGCATCCGCTTCCCGGAGGGCGGGATCGGGACATTTATCGACGCCCTCCACCGGAACTGCCTGAAGCGGGGGGTACAATTCTTTTTCAACAGCCCCGTCCGGAAGATAGTGGTGGAAGGGGACAAGGCCCACGGCGTGACCACCGATCACAGCTTCATCTTCGCCGACGCGGTACTGGCCACCGCCGATTATCAGCACGTCGAGACCGAGCTTCTCGACGAAGACGTGCGGAACTATCCCCATTTTACCTGGGAAAAAAGGACCATCGCCCCCGGTACTCTTCTGGTCTATCTGGGAATCAGAAAGAAGCTGAACAAACTGGCGCATCACAATTTCTACTTTGCCCAGGACTGGGACCACAATTTTGTCGAGATCTTCGACGAACCGGTCTGGCCGGACGATCCGAGCTATTACATCGGCTGCCCGTCGAGGACCGATCCGTCAATGGCGCCGCCGGACAGAGAGAACCTCTTCCTGCTCGTTCCGGTATCGCCCTATCTCGAAGACACCGACGAGGTCCGGGATTCCTATGTGAAAAAAATCATCGGGCACCTGGAAGAGCTGCTCGATACGCCGATTGCCGATTTCATCGAGGTCATGCAGGTCTACTCGCACCGTGACTTCAAGAAGAACAACAATCTCTTCCACGGGACGGCCCTCGGCCTGGCCCACACCCTCTTCCAGACGGCGATCTTTCGTCCCAGTCACAAGAACAGACGGGTGCCCAATCTCTATTACGGCGGTCATTACACGCAGCCCGGAATAGGAATGCCGATGGCGCTGATCAGTTCCGAACTGGTGGCCGAACGTATCGAACAGGAGAATCCACTATTCAGGTGAGCGGTATGAATGCTGAAGTTGAACAAAGCAATGTAGTGATAGTCGGAGCGGGGCTCGCGGGGACCAGCGCGGCCCTGCAGTGCCGGCGGGCGCGTCTGAAGACCACCGTGCTCACCAAGGTACATCCCCTGCGAAGCCACTCCGGGGCCGCCCAGGGAGGAATCAATGCCGCGCTCTACGAGACCGATACCTCCGCCCATCGGTCCGACACCATCAGGGGAAGCGACTACCTGGCGGACCGGGACGCCGTAGATATCCTCTGCAGCTCGGCCCCTGAAATAATTGCGGAACTCGATACGCACGGGGCGGTTTTCTCCCGTACCCCCGACGGGAGAATCGCCCAGAGGCCCTTCGGCGCGCAGGGAGCGGCCCGGACCTGCTATGCCAAGGACCGCACCGGACTGGTCTGCCTGCAGACCACGTACGAACAGGCGGTCCGGGAGGGCGTCGACTTCCGATCCGAATGGTACGTGCTGGACCTTCTGTACGACCCCCGGGAAAGACGGGTGTATGGAGTGACCGCTATGGACCTGCGGAACTCCCGTATACACCTCATCCAGGCAGATGCGGTGCTCTTCGCCACCGGCGGCTACGGGCGGGCCTACAGCCGGACCTCCAATGCCCACGCCAACACCGGGGACGCACTCGGGATCATCCTTCGAAACGGACTGGCCCTCGAGGACATGGAGTTCGTACAGTTCCACCCCACCGGCCTGGCGGACACCGGTATCCTGATATCCGAGGCGGCCCGGGGCGAGGGCGCCTACCTTC
>JBNGED010000225.1:0-4705 GCA_049975605.1 Sediminispirochaetaceae bacterium
CAGACCCGTTGACAGTCCGCTGTTCCCGGCTCCGATGATAAGCAGATTGTACCGGTCCTTTTTCATATAGTTCGATGAAATGGTATCTTTTTTCAGTACGGTTTCGGCCATGATATGCTCGTCCTCCCTCCATTGAGTCATCTGTATTAAGCAGCGCTCTTCCTTTACGCGAGTGCCTTTGCTCCGGCGCGCATATTTTCTTCATTGTAACATGGGTCGGCACTGGGCGATACGATTTTTACGGGAAGCTGAATGCACTTTTATCACGCGGCTTCCAGGATTCATTTCTCTATCTGTGATAGAATCGATACGTATGCCCATGAGCCGGAAGCAGTTCAAACAAGCCCCCAGAAGATTCCATCCAAAAGGCCTGAACATCATCTTTGAAGACCACTATATTATTGTCGTCGATAAAAGAAGCGGGCTTCTCACTGTAAGCAACGAAAAGGTAAAGGATAAAACGGCCTATTTTCTATTGAATGAGTATGTAAAAAAAGGAAATCAGAGGTCCCGGAACAGGGTCTTTATCGTACATCGCCTGGACAGGGATACCTCGGGACTTCTCATCTTCGCCAAGACCGAACCGGCGAAGCGCTACCTTCAGGATGAATGGAAGAGCTTCGAGAAGAAGTATTATGCTCTCGTGCACGGGCTCCTGTCCGAAAAAGAAGGTCTAATCACTTCATATCTCGCCGAGAACAGTATTCACAGGATGTATTCCGTAACGGACCCGGACAAGGGCAAGCCGGCACAGACCCGGTATAAGGTGATCGAAGAGTCGGCAAAATACAGCCTGCTGCTGATAGATCTTCTGACGGGCAGGAAGAACCAGATACGCGTTCATTTTTCAGAGAAGGGCCATCCGGTTGCGGGCGACAGGATATATGGGGATAAAGAAAATGACGGAAACATCAAGAGACTGATGCTCCATTCATGTTACTTGAAAATCAGGCATCCATTAACGAAGGAAGCGATGATATTTGAATCACCGCTTCCTCCGGATTTTAAGGCCCGCCGCTGATTCGTCCGATGGCTTATTTCTCATCGGATTCGGCCGGATTGTCCTTCAAGAGTTCGGCAAAGGGATTGTACGTGTCGGATTCGGGCTCCAGATACTTCTTTATGTCCTTATCTTCCTGAGCCGAAGAAACGGGCTTCAAGGATATTCTTTTTTTCCCGACATCAATATTCTTGATTTGAACGGTGATCTCCTGGCCCTTTTTGAGCATAGTGCGCGGTTGGTTCTCCCAGGTGTCTCCCCGCATCTCGGAGATGTGGACAAGTCCGTCCAATCCCGGTTCGAGGGTGACGAAGGCGCCGAAATCGGTAATCCGTACAACCGTTCCCGTGTGCTTTGAACCGGTCTTATATTTTGCGGCAGCTTCATCCCAGGGATCCGGAAGCAGGGCCTTCATGCTCAGGCTGATGCGCTCATTTCTCCAGTCGAGCTTGATGAGCGACGCCTCGATCTCCTGTCCCATGGAGAGTACCGTGTGAATATCATCCACGCGGCTTCTGCTGATCTCCGAGATCGGAAGTAGAGCCTGTATCCCGTCAATATCAACGAAAGCGCCGAAATCCTGAATGGATTTTACGGTGCCTTTGATTACCATGCCTTTCTTCAGGGTCTTCTTCAGGAGTTCTATCTGTTTTTCGTGCTCCTCTTCCAGTATGGCCCGGTTTGAGACCAGGATATTCCGGCCGTTCTCACTGTGCTCCAGAATCTTGAACGTAAGCTGCTTCCCGATGTATTCCTGAGGGTTTTCTATCCGTTTACTTCCCATCTGGGAAAATGGACAGAAAGCCCGGGTCTCGCCGATTCTGACTTCGAATCCGCCCTTGATCTCTTTTTCAACAGTCCCTTCGACGGGAATCCCGCTCTCAAAGGCCTCCGCCAGTACAGCCTTGCCGGCTTTGTCCCCGCTGATTTTTGTGGTAAAACGCATTTCCCCGTTTTTTGCATAGAGAAAAAATGCCTTTATGGTGTCCCCTTCCTTCACCGTGAGATTGCCGTCGGAATCGGTCATTTCCGCACTGTCGAGAACGCCTTCGCTTTTACCGCTCAATTGCAGGAAAATGCAGTCGCCTGAGATGGAGACTATCGTGGTCTCTATCAATTGTCCGGGCTCCAGCGGGCCCATTTCAGAAAGGCTCTGTTCATACAGAGCGGCGAAGTTGTCTTCATGTGTGTCGGGATTGTTTTCAGGCATGTGTTCATCTACTCCGGAATTCTAATATCGTGGTTACGGGAAAAAATTATATCAGAAAGTTTCCGTTGTTGATATTCCAAAGTGATCCATTTCGGCAATTTATTTTATTCCAAGCCGCCGTCATGCTATACTTGTTCTCATGAACAGATTTACATTGTTTTTAGTCCTGCTTATTCTCTCCCTTCCGGTGTACGGTACGGGTGAAGGGCTGATGGAAGTTGAGACTGAAGTGGAGACTTCAGCCCCGGAGCGTCTGCCGGTGACCAGGGTAACCCTCTACACTGCCGGACTTGCACAGATGGTGCATGAAACGACTGTTTCAGGGGACGAGGTAATCAGCTTCCCGGTCGATCCGAAGGACATAGACGATCTGCTGAAGAGTCTGAACATCGAAGACCTCGACGGCGGAACAGTGGATGTCGTGAATTTCGACAGCAGCGAGCCGTTGTCGGTAAGCCTTGGGGACATGAGACTCAACCCCTCCGGTTCCCCGTCGATAACCGACTTTCTCCTCCGCACTCAGGGAGAATCGGTTACGGTAAGGACCGGCTCCGGGACTCACAGCGGCCGTATTTTCAGCGTGGAAGTGATTCAGCGCGAGGAGGGACCGCAGACGATTCTCAATTTGATGGAGTCGGGTGAGATCTTCGCGGTGGATATCAGTGAATTGACCAGCCTCGAATTCAATGACCAGGTCCTGCAGGATGAACTCGTCTCAGCCCTGAAACTCATCGCCGACTCCCGGCTCAAGTCGGTCAGGAACCTGCGGATTTCCTGCAGGGGCAGGGGAGAGCGGAGGATCCGGCTGAGCTATATCAAGGCGGTACCGCTCTGGAAGACGAGCTACCGAATAGTGCTCAACGAGAACGGCCGGCCCCGGCTCGAAGGCTGGGCGATCGTGCAGAATACCGGCGGAAGCAGCTGGGAAGATATCAGGCTCTCCTTTGTCGCCGGACGGCCGAATGCCTTCACGATGGATCTTTCGACTCCGCGTTATATAACCCGGAGACGGGTTGATGTCGCCGCGGAGACGCCGATGGGACCGACTGCATACGGCAAGGCCTCTGCTCCGGAGCCGTCGGCATCCAGAAGCAGAGCCTTCGCTGAGGCTCCCGCAATGGCTGATGAAGTCTACGCATATGAGGAAGCCGAGTCCTATGCCCCTCCCGCCGTGACCCCTCAGGCCGCCGGTGTCCGGGAAGGCAACTTCTACCGCTACGATATCAGCCATCCGGTGACAGTCAACGCCCGATCGTCGGCCATGATACCGATTGTATCGGAGGAAAATGCCGGGGATTCCCTCGGCATCTACGATCCCGCCTACGACATCGTCTTCAAGGGGATCAGGCTCACCAACAACACCGACGCCCACTGGGCGGCGGGACCGGTTACCGTGAACGAAGGCCGCTACTACGGGGGCGACGCGCTGCTGCCGGAGATGATTCCCGGAAGCGAGCGGCTCGTGACCTATGCCGAGCATGGAACGCTTGAAGTGGAAAAAATAATTACCTCGGAACCCCAGCGCATCACCGCGTTGAAAATCGCCGACGGCGTTCTCTACCGGACCGACAAGATCACGAGGGAGACCGAGTACCGGATCGAAGGAGATGAAAAGGAACTGCTTATCATCCACCCCCGTGAAAGCGGCTGGAAGCTCATCGACAATCCGCCTGTAGCGGAAGAAAATCAGGGTGAATTCCGTTTTTCCATCTCCGAATGGGAAAAGCCTGTAACTATACATGAAGAATACATCATCTCGAGAACCTTCAGCCTGAGCAACTTCACCCAATCCGACATCCAGGTGTACATCGAATGGTCTGAAATCAGCCCCGCAATGAAGCGTGCATTCACCAGAATAGCCGAACTCAGACAGGATGTTGAGACTATCAGGCTTGAAATAAATACCTTAAACAGCCGGGTCAGCAGGATCGAACGGGACCAGAACAGGGTGCGGGAGAACATGAAAGTGCTCGATAAAGAGTCCGATCTTTTCCGCCAGTATTCGGCATCACTCGCATCCCAGGAAGAAGAGATCCGTCAGCTCTACTCCGACATCTCTGCAAAGCAGTCGGAGAAAGCAGCCGCGGAAAAAAGTCTCCGGGAGTATATCAACAGTCTGAAAATATGATGGAATGAGCCCGCCCGGCGTGATACCCCGCCGGGCTTGCGGGCCGCAGCCGGCGATCTGCCGGACGGCGGGGGTCAGCTTAAGGTGTACTCCCTGCCTTTCTCGACTATTTCGACCTCCGCTATTCCCTTCTTTTTCAGAAAATCCGAGAAAAACGAGAGAGATTCATGTTCGCCGTGGACCAGGAAGATCTTTTTCAGGCGTTTCAGGTCCAGTCTGCTGACATATTCCCACATTTCGCCGTAGTCGGCGTGGGCGCTCAGGGTGTCTATCTCGGCGACCTCCGCCCGCAGGGGTACCCATTTACCGAGCACGCGGACCTCGGGGCGCTTCTCCCGAATATATCTGCCCAGTGTGTTCTCAGCCA
>JBNGED010000226.1:0-4697 GCA_049975605.1 Sediminispirochaetaceae bacterium
CATGATGGCCGCGTTGCCGTCGAGGAAGGCTTCCTGCGCGGCGGTGTAGTTGTGGTCCGGATTTGCGTAGCCCTTTTCGAAGAGTTCGAGCATGAATTCAACTGCCTTACGGGCTTCGGGAGTATTCACGTTGGCTTTCTTCCCGTCTTCGGATATGAGGCTGCTGCCCTGCTGGTAGACGAGGGTCACCAGGAGCCGCGCGCTGAAGGGGAACTGAGAGGCATCGGTAACGAAGTAATAAGCTCCCGTTGCTTCTTTGACCTTCTCAGCCTGTGCCATGAATTCCTCCGGGCTGGTCGGGCGTATCGGATCGCCGTTTGCATCCACCAGGCCTGCTTCCTTGAAAATATCCACATTCACGTGATCGAGGCTGGCATGCAGATCGAAGGCCACACCGTATCCGACTCCATCATACTTAACGGCATTCTGGGCCGGTACTGTCCAGTCGCTGAAATCGATGCCGGCCTCAGCGTACAGATCATCCAGCGGCATCAGAAGTCCCCGGTCGGCATAGTCGGGCAGATTCGACCCGTGCACTACTGCGACATCCGGCGGATCTCCGCCTGCGAAGCTCGTATTGAGGGCGTCGTAATAGGTCCCCCACTCTGCGCCGCCGAGCCGCTCGATGGTGATTCCATCCCCGTTCTCAGCGTTGAATTTGTTGGTAAGGATCTGAATTACCTCGCATTCGGTGGTTGCCTTGCTTACATCCGTAACCCCTTTCGTGGTATCATCACAATCACCAAAAAACCGTGCCAGCTTCAGGGTGACCGGTCCCTCTTCCTGGGCCGCATCCTCCTGCTGGCACCCTGTCAGCATGAGCATCCCTACAATCAGGCTTAAAATAATCGCCGTGATCGGTTTTCTCATATTCTCCTCCTATTTTTTTGCCCCGTATCTCCTGATGAGACCGGGCGCAATTTTATTTTGTACCGCTGCTCAGTGAAATACCGCGTATAAGATTCTTCTGAAATAGTATGAATAGAATCATCAGCGGAGCACCGGCTATTACGCCTCTGGCCATAAGGGATCCCAGCTCGGTAGCCTGTGCGAAGTTCCCCTGCAGGGAAGCCAGTCCGGTTGTAATGGTGAACATCTCCTTCCTGGTCGCGGAGACCAGAGGCCAGAGATAGTCGTTCCAGGTCAGTATGAAGGTAAAAATTCCCAGTGCGGTAAACGCCGGGACCGACATAGGCATAATGATCTGCCAGAAGCTGCGCCAGCGGCTGGCCCCGTCTATCTGTACCGCCTCTTCGATCTCGTTGGGTATAGCCCGTATGAACTGGGTCATCAGGAACACTCCCAGCGGTATGGCGACCCGGGGGAGAATCAGTGCGGCATATGTATTGTGAGCGTTGAACTGTGCGAATAGCAGAAAGAGAGGAATGAACATTGCTTCCTTGGGCACCATCAGTCCGGCGATGACAGCCGGAAATATTACCTTCTTGCCCCAGAACTTGATCTTCGCAAAGGCATAGCCTGCCATTGAGTGAAAAATCAGAGTAAAGATTGTAGTGAGCCCGGTCACAATGATACTGTTCAGGAACCATCGTGAAGTAAGGCCGACCGACATTACCCCTGCAAAGTTCTTCAAGGTCGGTTCGATCGGGATCATGCTCGTAGAGATGGTCTTGAGAATCTCATTGGGGGTCAGAGCAAGGGATACCATCCAGATTACGGGAGCGATCCAGAAAGCTGCCATGACAGTCAATATAATCGTAAGTGCTATTTTATTTGCTTTCATACTAATCCTCCTCCGGCGAAAGTTTGAACTGGAAGTAGGAGACGATGAACATCAGCAGGAAGAGCAGTACAGACATGGCGGAGGCGTAACCAAGCCGATAGTCCCTGAATCCTGATTCGTAGATGTACTGAATGAGCACCCGGGTAGTACCGGCAGGTCCGCCGCGGGTCATGATGTAGACCTGTCCGAAGATCTGGAAGGAAGCGATTACCTGCAGCACCGCGACCAGCAGCATCGTCCTCCGAAGGCCTGGTATGGTAATGTGGAAAAACTTCTGTATACTGTTGGTCCCGTCGATACCGGCGGCTTCGTACAGACTGGGTGATATATCCTGCAGTCCGGCCAAAAACAGGACCATATTGAACCCCATGGTCCACCAGAGGGTGGTTACTACGATTGCCGGCAAAGCCAGCCGGGGATTGGTCAACCACGCTATCGGCTCTACGCCGAACCATCCGAGAAACACCGCGATCAATCCCTGCTGCGGATTGAGCAGGAATCCCCACATGAGGGTGACCACCGCAACTGAAAAAATATAGGGGCTGAAGAAAAGGGCCCTGAAAAATCCGCTTCCCTGATGATTGATAAGTACAGCAAGCAGGAGTCCGATAAAAATAATCAGAGGCGTTGAATACACGACGAACTTGAGCGTATTGCCGAGGGATACCCAGAATACCCTGTCCGAAGTAAACATCTCCACATAATTGCGGAACCCGACCATCGACCGGTCCCACATTGCCAGGAGGTCCCAATCGAACAGGCTCATATAAGCCGCCTGGAATACCGGATATATGAGAAAAATGAAATACACCACCAGAAAAGGAGCAAGAAAAAGCCACCCGCTCAATGTGTCACTACGGCTTTTCATACAACCCCCTTTTTATATCAAAAAATATTGATTATTAAGTGATATTATAGTATAATTCTGATATACAGTCAACTAAAAAATTGGAGCCGGTATGAAGAATCAGCACAATGAACACCCCAATCTCCACAGATACCGTCCCGACTGGATCAGTTTGAATGGATCATGGGATTTCGCCTTCGACGCATTCTCCGTAATCAAGTTGCGTGCCGATCCTCATACTGTAACATACGATCAGGTCATCCAGGTCCCTTTCGTATACCAGAGCAGCCGGTCAGGCATCTCCAGACAGGACTATTATCCTTATGTATGGTACCGCAAACGTTTTTCCCTGCCGGAAGAGTGGCACACAGGCAACTTTAGCTATATCCTGCATTTCGGCGCTGTAGATTATGACGCTCAGGTCTGGTTCAATGGTGAGCTGCTCGGCGGTCACTCCGGCGGGCACACCCCTTTCCACTTCATAATTCCCGACAGCCGGATCGAACCGGAAAATGAGATTGTCGTCCGGGTCTACGATCCGCTCGATCCAGCCTACCCGCGAGGCAAGCAGTCCTTTGCAGCGCCGTTTGAATGCTGGTACACCCCTTCGACCGGCATATGGCAGCCGGTCTGGATCGAAAGGGTCGGGTCACGATGGATAGAGAATATCCATATCAACACCGAATATGATACCCGAAATGTGCGTGTCGAACTCGTTAGCGGCGGTCGTCAGATAGACAGCACCCTTGAACTCACTATCAGCCGGGAAGGCAGATATCTTCAAACCCTAGAAAAGAAACTGGATAGAAACAATATAATGGTCGAGTTTTCAATGCCGGAAGCGCTTCCGTGGTCTCCTGACTCCCCGGTCCTCTACGACATGGAGATCAGGCTGCGAAGCGGAGGAACAGTAGAGGACCGTCTGTTCACATATTTCGCCTTCCGGAGCATAACTATTCGGGATAACCGTATATTTCTCAACGACAGACCTCTGTATCACCGGTTTATCCTCGACCAGGGGTACTGGCCGGACAGCCTTATGACCCCTCCGGATGAGGAAAGCATCATCCGGGATATAGAAATCGCCCAGTCTATCGGAATGAACGGATGCCGCAAGCATCTGAAAATCGAGGACCCTCGCTTCCTGTACTGGGCTGACGTGAAGGGTTATCTTGTGTGGGCGGAGGCACCAAGCTTTTACAGGTATACTCCCGAGGCCTGTGTGAGATTCGAAAATGAATGGTACGAGGCGATGAAACGCGATATGGCTCATCCAAGTATAATTGCCTGGGTACCCTTCAATGAATCCTGGGGAATTCCCGATATCGCCTCTGATCCGGAACAGCAGGAATGGGTCCGGCGGGTTGTACAGAATTCCCGTGATCTCGATCCGACCCGCCTGATAATCAGTAATGACGGCTGGGAGCATATCGACTCGGACCTGTCTACCATACATTCCTACGCCCCGGATGCCGATACGCTGCAGGATGATATCGAGCAGTATATTACAGGCCGGGAAGCATCCAACGGGATGAAACTGTGGGTCGATTCCTACCGCCCCGCCCGTCTTCCTCCCCTCGTTGTGACGGAATTCGGCGGTACAGCATATACGGTTCAGTCAGCTCCCGACGACGCCTGGGGTTATAACCGTGAAGCTTCTGGACCCGAAGATTTCAGGCGGCGGATAGAAGGCTTGATGAATCTGATATACCGGAGAAATGATGTGTATGGATTCGTATATACCCAGTTCACCGACGTTCAGCAGGAGATCAACGGCCTGTTCACCTCCGATCGGAAGCCAAAGATCCCCATCGATAAAATTCGTTCCATATTCTCCGGGAAATGAAGCTGGATGAAGCAGTATATTTTCTATAGAATGAACATATGGAAAAAAGGCTCCTGATCGCTCAATACGACGAGATAGAAATCGTAGCCAAGGCGCTCAACTCAAAAATCAGAAGAGAGATGCTGCGTATCCTCCGTGATAAAGAGCTCAATATCAACCAGCTGGCTCAACTCCTTAATATTCCCCAATCCACCTGTACCGTCAACATACAGATGCTCGAACAGGCCCACCTCATTAGCACCAGACAGGTCGCCGCGTCC
>JBNGED010000227.1:0-4657 GCA_049975605.1 Sediminispirochaetaceae bacterium
GGTAAACATCCAGGATTATAAGGGAGAGGCAAAGCCGTATCAGATTCGGCAGTTCCTTGAAATAATCGAGAAATATGGATTGTCACTGGAGGAAAGAGAATGAAAGATTACTATATCAGCATTTTCTATAGCGAGGAAGATGAAGCATATGTGGCCGATATCCCCGACCTCAAATACTGTTCTGCAGTGGGTGAAACTCCTGAACAAGCCCTACAGGAGCTCCTTCAGGCGAAAGAGGCTTGGATCGCTTCGGCAAAAGCTTCGAATAAACCGATCCCCTCTGCCAGATTCAAACCCGTTCATTATCAGGTTTAGGTGTTTCGCTTCTTTGTCGTATTTTTATCATCCCCGGGAAAAAGAAAAGGCTCCTCTTCATAAGGAGCCTTTTTAATTACATCAAAATAAATTAAGTATTACCCCGGACGCGATTCGAACGCATGACCTACTGCTTAGGAGGCAGTCGCTCTATCCTGCTGAGCTACCGGGGCAGATGTGTAACTTCTGACATGGCTGCGGTACTTAACTATTGAGTCCGTGCCGCCAGGGCGGCTGCTTTGGACCGCGGGCCAGTCTCGTATTGTCCCTATAATAGAAAAAAGCGGGGCGGGTGTCAACGCGGGGATGGAATGGGCAGCACGAAGCTGCCCGTAATCGAAATGCTATGCAGCCGGGCCGTTATTCAAAGATGCTCTTCTGAGATGAGTAGACCGCGCGGGCTTTTATATACTTGGCCGGCAGGCAGCCGGCTTTGACCTTGCCCCTGCTCAGGCGCCTACCCTACCCCTTCCCTTTTTTCTCCTGCAGCTCCCAGAAGATCCGTTCCGGCGTGGCCGGGATCCGGGGGACTTCGATGCCCACTGCGTCACGGATGGCGGCGGCGACGGCGGGGGCCGCGGCGGTGATGGCCGGTTCGCCGATGCCTTTGGCGCCGAAGGGGCCGACTCCGGAGTGAGACTCCAGAATGATGGAGCAGCTGTCGGGGATGTCCTTGCTGGTGGGGACGAGGTACTCGGTGAGGTTCCAGGTGATGGGAGTACCCTCCACTTCGAGGTAGTCCTCCATCAGGCCGAAGCCGAGTCCCTGGGCGGCGCCGCCTTCCATCTGTCCCTCGGTGCGCTTGATGTTTATGGCCCGCCCGACGTCGTGGGCGGAGGCGTGCTTGAGCACGGTGACCTGCCCGGTCTCTTCGTCCACTTCCACCTCCACGGCCTGGGCGCCGAAGGTCCAGTCGTTGAAGACGGGGTCCCTGATCACGTTGGAGGTGATCTCGTCGGTGAAGGCGGCCTTGTAGGTGTCGAGGCTCTGGAGGGGTCTTCCTTCGGCGGCGCAGCGGCGGATTACCTTCACGAGGTCGATTTTTTTCCCGGGGTCTTCATGGGAAAAAATAACCCTGTCCCGTATGTCCAGCTCTTCCGCGTCGGCCCTGAGCAGCTCGGCGGCACGGTTCAGGATGGTGTGGCGGACGTTGCCGGCGGCCAGGCGCGTGGCATTCCCGGACATGTAAAGGGCCCGGGTGGCGGTGACGGTGCCGGCCAGAGGGGTGAGCTGGGAGTCGGTGGAGAGGACGTGCACTTCGTCCAGGGGGATGCCGAGGAGTTCGGCGGCGATGGCCCGGATGGATTCGCGCTGGCCGCCGCCCAGGTCGGGGATACCGCAGCGGACCACGGCGCTGCCGTCCATTTCCAGGCCCACCCAGGCGCCGGCGGTGTCATGAAGGTAGGTCATTCGGCCGTAGGACTGCCAGGCGCAGGCCAGACCGCGGCCGACTTTTTTCCCCGGACCGGAGGGGACCGACTTCGGACCGAGGGCCGCAAGGGCCTGGTCCGCCGCTTCGGCTATCATGACATCCGAGGGAATGGGCTGATAGTTGGCGGTCTCGTCGCCCCGTTCGAAAAAATTCTTCTTCCGCAGTTCCAGCGGGTCCATTCCGAGTTCGCCGGCGAGGGCGTCCATCTGACTCTCGTAGGCGAATGCCACCTGCATGGCTCCGAAGCCCCGGAAGGCGCTGGTCATGATGTTGTTGGTCAGGACCGAGTAGGCGTCCACCTTCACGTTGGGTATGACGTAAGGGCCGGTGGAATGGACCGTCGAATAGAGGAGGACCCAGGGGCTCAGCATCACGTAGGCCCCGGAGTCGGAGATGAGCTCCGCCTCCATAGCGGTGAGCTTGCCGTCCCGGGTGGCGCCGGTCTTGTAGCGCAGGATGTAGGGGTGGCGCTTTTGCCGGCCGTAGCCCATCTCTTCCCGGGAAAAAGCCATCTTCACCGGCTGCTTGGTACGCCAGGCGCAGAGGGCGAGAAAGACCTCGACGGTGAGGTCCTCCTTGCCGCCGAAGCCGCCGCCGATGATGGTGCCGATGACACGGACCCGGCTCTCGGGGAGGCCGAGGACCGCCGCCACGTCCCGGTAGTGTTCGATGACCTGGGTGCAGTAGCGGATGTTGACGACTCCCATCTCGTCCACCCAGGCGAGTCCTGATTCCGGCTCGATGTGGGCGTGCTCCTGCCGGGGGGTGCGGTATTCTTTTTCTACGATCACGTCGGCCTCCGCGAAGCCCTTCTCCGTGTCGCCCTTGCGCAGCTGCCAGTTGGCGATGACGTTGTTGTCGCCGTGGATCTTCGGGGCGTCGGGCTTCATCGCTTCGACGGGGTCGTAGACGCCGGGGAGGTCCTCGTACTCGATTTCGATCAGCTCGAGGGCGTCCCGGGCGAGCTCCGAGGTCTCCGCGGCGACCACGGCGATGGGTTCGCCGTAGTAGCGGACCCGGTCGACCGCCAGGATGCGCTGCTTGGCCTCCAGGAGGCCCACTTCGGTGGTCTGTCCCACCACCTTCTTGGCCGACTCGTTGTTGGGGACGTCCTCGTGTGTGAGTACGCAGGCGACTCCGGGCAGGGCCGCCGCCCGGCTGGTATCGAGCTTGACGATGCGGGCGGACGGGCGGGTGGACCGGAAGACCCGGCAGGTGAGGGTATTCGGCATGGTGAAGTCTTCGGCGTAGACGATGTTGCCGAGGACCTTCTCTTTCTCGTCGCACCCGTCGGCGCGGGTCCCGATGATGTCGAACTGTTTTTTTTCCATGATCACTCCTCCCGTGCCTGTGCTGCGCTGATTGCAGGTGCGGCTGGCTGTGCGTCATCTGCGGCTATCGCAGTTCGGGCCGCCGCTTCGTTTGCCGCCGCCTCAATAGCCGCGGCGGCGTCCTCGATGGCGTCCACGATCTTCACATAACCGGTGCAGCGGCAGAGGTTACCTGAAATTGCCTCGCGGATCTCCTCGCGGGTAGGATGCGGGTTGACGTCGAGGAGGGCCTTGGCGGTCATCAGGAAGCCGGGGGTGCAGAAGCCGCACTGTACCGCTTCGTGCTTCACGAATGCTTCCTGCAGGGGATGGAGCTTCTCCCAGGTCCCGAGGGACTTGACGGTGTAAACCCGCCGTCCGTCGGCCTGGAGGGCGGCGGTGCAGCAGGAGAGGGTCGCCGCGCCGTCCATGATGACGGTGCAGGCGCCGCAGTCGCCGTTGTCGCAGCCTTTTTTCACTTCGGTAAAATGATTCTCCCGCAGGAAGTCCAGCAGGGTCTTCTCCGCACGGACCCGGCCGCTGACGGGCCGGTCGTTCACGTATATCGTTACGTCGTAGAGTTCGTTCGCCATGTTACGCCTCCATTCCCGCGGCGGCCTTGAGTGCCCGCCTGAGAAGGTTCACCGAGACTTCCTTCCGGTAGTCCGCCGTGCCGCGGACGTCGCTGATGGGGTTGATGTCTTTTTTTACCAGGGGAGCGGCCTCCTCGATGGCATCGATGGTGAACCGCTTCCCGCCGAGGGCCTGTTCGACGGTCCCGGCCTGGACCGGCGTCGGCGCGACGCCGCCGAGGGCGACCCGGCACTCCTCCAGGCTGCCGTCATCCATCATCAGCCGCACCGCGACAGAGGTTACCGAGCAGGCGGTGCCCCGGCGCAGCCCGAGCTTGACCATTTTCACCCGGGAGCAATCGGGGACCGGAACGGCGACGGATGCCAGGATCTCGTCGGGGGCGATGACCGTCTCCCCCACTCCCTGGAAAAAATCATGCAGTGCCACTGTCCGCTCGCCGCGGGCGCTGACAAGGTTCACCGACGCGTCGAGTACCAGGAGAATCGGCGCGGTGTCGGCGATGGGGGAGGCATCGGCGATGTTCCCGCCGAGTGTTGCCCGGTTGCGGATGAGCGGATTCCCGAAGAGGGTGAGCGCCTCCGCAAAACAGGGCAGCCGGTCCCGGACGAGCGGATGGGCCATGACTTCGCTGATGGTGAGTCCCGCCCCGAGGACAACGGCGCTGTCATGCTCCCGGACGGTCTTGAGTTCGTCCAGACGGGTGATGTCGATCAGCAAGCCGGTCCTGATCCGGCCGGTTTTAATATAGGAAAGAAGATTGGTACCGCCGGCCAGTATCCGGCCGTCGGCGCCTTCCTCCGCCTTCGCCTTCAGCACATGGCCGATGCCGTTGGGCTGAAGAAATCGAAAATCCCTCATCTGGTCCTCCTCTTTTTGCTGCTATTGCGGCAGCGGGTAGTACGGCGCGGTAGTATCCCTGGTGCGGCCAGGGAAAGGAGTGCAGGCGGCATGGGCGACGGTCTCCGAATGCTTCCCGGTTCACGCGCCTCCCGACATTTCCTTGCAA
>JBNGED010000228.1:0-4614 GCA_049975605.1 Sediminispirochaetaceae bacterium
TTCCCGCAGCATCTGGACCAGGTTGTAGGTAAAGGAATCGTAGTTATCGATAAGTACGTACATGCTTATACCTCCAGTCCGACCGCGCCCGCCAGGGCGCGCAGTTTTTCATTGGTCTCTTCGTATTCCCGCTCGGGCACCGAATCGTAGACGATCCCGGCCCCGGCCTGCAGTATGAGGGTGTCGTCGATCTTCAGGGCGCTGCGGATGGTGATGCAGGTGTCGACGCTGCCGTCCGGTTCGACGTAGCCGACCAGGCCGGCGTAGAAACCGCGGCGCTCGTTCTCCAGCGAATCGATGACCTGAATGGCCCGGATCTTCGGCGCCCCGCTCACGGTACCTGCCGGGAAGGTCGCCCGGATGGCTTCGATCCCGCTTTTCCCCTCTTCGAGTTCGCCCTGTACCCTGGAGACCAGGTGCATCACGTGGGAGTAGTGCTCCACCTCCATGTACCTGCTGACCTGCACGGTGCCCTTCCGGCAGAAACGGCCGAGATCGTTGCGGGCCAGGTCGACCAGCATGAGGTGTTCGGCCTGCTCCTTCTCATCCGCCTTGAGTTCCTCAGCGAGCTGCAGGTCCTCCTCGGGGCCTGCTCCCCTGCGGCGGGTGCCGGCAATGGGATGCACTTCGGCGGTCCCCTCCTTCACTTTAACGTGCACTTCCGGGGAGGATCCGAAGATCTGGTACCGGCCGAAGTCCAGATAGAAGAGGTAGGGAGAGGGATTGGCGGAACGGAGATTCTTGTAGGCTTCGATGGCCGGAATATTGGTCCGGATCCGCAGACGGCGGGAGAGGACCCCCTGAAGGAGGTTCCCGCGAACGATCTCGTCCCTGACTTTCTCCACTCCGACCAGGTACTCTTCTTTTTCACCTTGCCTCTCCATGAGTTCGGCCTTGTATGGAGCAGGGGGCGAGGCGAGGTAGTTGAAGTCCAGGTCGTAGAGGCGGCGTTCCGTTTCGGCGGCGGCGGCCTCCAGGTCGATCTCGTGTTCCCTGTAGTTCAATCCGATCAGGTAGATCAGATCGGTGTAGTGATCGAATATGAGAAAAAGGTGGCCGAAGATGAAGCACGCGTCCGGAACCTCCGTCAGTCCCGGCCTGTCCCGCAGGGTGATGGCGTCGAAGCGGGCGGCATACTCGTAGCCGAGGAAGCCGACCCCGCCGGCCGGGAAGGGGAGGTCCTGGTGCAGCGGGCTGTGCTGCCGCGCGAAGTAGAGCAGGGCGTCGAGAATATCGCCCTTATGGTTCCTGATCTGGTAATTTTTCCCCTCTATCTGCAGGAAGATCTTTCTGTTTTTTTCAAATACGGTAAAGGCCTCGTTCACCATCAGGATGGAGTACCTCTCCTTGCCTTTCTTGAAAGATGAGGACTCCAGCAGCACCCTGGCATTCAGCTTCTTGGCTACCGAGTAGGGCGTAAAGCGCTCGCCGGGGATTGTCTTGATAATCCCATCGCTGCGGCTGCGCTGCTTGCGAGCTCTTTTTTTTACTTCCGTACTCATGCCGTTCTCCTTTTTAGTTCTTGGTGCAAAAAAAAACCGTACAAACCCATCGGGCTTATACGGTTCACTCATGCCGTACCGGGCCCCGGTGTGGTTCAAAGACCATCTCACCGAAACCCGTACGTATACAGTTCCGGCGCTATACGCGCCAGTGCCAGTTATTTGAACAGTGTGCTATGTTTCTATCAAAAGTAACAGAACTCATAGGTGCAGAATACATGCTTTGAGACACAGTGTCAACAGATCATTTGAAAAAATTGTTCTAGTCCGGCTCCCTCTCGGTTCTCCAGTGCATTTTCATTCTGATTCGATTAGACTTGGGAGTGTAATAAATATATGGATACAATAACAGCCTGTTTGTCATGCAGTTCAGAGAATCTAAAACACTTTGCTGAGATGAGGGCCCAGATGCACGGGAAGGATGAGCAGTTCACCTTCGTCCGCTGTGCTGACTGCGGCTTGATTCAGCTGAATCCGCGGGTGAAACCCGAAGACCTGGGTGTGTTTTACCGTGAATACTATCTGCCCTTCCGCGGTCCCTCTGCATGGGGCCGGTATGCCCCCCTGGTAGCGATGAATCTGGCCGGGACTGACCGGCGGCGGACGGCAATTGCCCGGAAGGCTGCAGCCATCGATCAAAGCAGCCGGGTCCTGGACGTAGGCTGCGGGAAGCCGAGCTTTCTGAAGCTGGTCAACGAAAAAACCGGCTGCCGGGCGAAGGGGATCGACTTCAGCGATGAGGGCTGGCGTCACGAACCAGAGCAGTATCGCAATCTGGAACTCGAAGTGGCGGAATTCAGGAATTTCACAGACGAAGGGCCCTTCGATCTCATCACCATGTGGCACTACCTCGAACACGATTATAATCCCAGGGCGACACTGGAAAAGATGCGGACAATGGTTGCACCCCGGGGACGCCTGGTTATCGAAGTGCCGAACTTCGATTCATGGACACGGGTCCTGCAGGGGTCTCACTGGGAGGGGTATCACACCCCGCGCCACACTGCGGTGTACAGTCCGTCCACCCTCCACCGGCTGCTGAACAACAGCGGCTGGAGAATTGAGCGGCTCTATCCTTACGGAACCCTCGATCCGTATCCATTGTTCTGGATGGGCCGGCAGGAAAAGAAGGGCATTGACTGGAGCCGGTCGATGGAGGATAAATTCCCGGGATTTATGGCCGGTATGCTTGTTACGTTCCCGGTGTTTTTGCTCAAGCGCTGGATTCCGGCGGGACTGATGATGGTCGTTGCACGCCCGGATGAGTCAGGTTAGAACGGGAGCACATTGGCGCTCCTCTGCGAATGCAGCTGAAAAGCCGGCAGGAGTGGCGGTCCGTCTCTCCGAATTCATTCAGAACGGCAGCAGTTTTTTCCCGCCCCAGGTCCCGACTGATTTGAAGGGTTTGAAGCGGGCAAACAGCTCCTCGTTGTACCAGTTGAGTTCCCGTGTCTTCTGTATCGCAATTCGGTGGTCTTCGTTTCTGTAGGCGAAGGCCTGCATCGATTTCAGATCCTCCCAGAGGCTGAAGGTGGCCATTTGCTTGATCGGCCATTCGCCGATTCCCTTGGCGAAGATCAATCCGCCGTACCGGTCGAGGGAACCGCTGGTTCTCGGCACGTATTTCCAGAATCGCAGCAGCTGCCTGTTAGCTATGGTCGCCCTGGTGATTACCGCGGTAATGCCGCCCTTGCTGCCCCCCTGCGATTCGGCGGGCTCAACGGGAAGGAAGGGATTCTGCCCCGACCACATACCATGCGATCTGGTAGGGAGCATGTAGACGGTAAATTGTTCTGTAGAATTATTCCGGTACTGGTCGTACAGTTCGGATTCGGCTAAAAACGTGTCGGCAAGAGCTTCATTGTCCCATACTGTAATAAGGGCATAGGTCGAGAAATCCGAATACCACCGGAATCCGTTCCCGGCCCCGGTTCCCAGGACCCGGTAGAACCGCAGTCCCTCGACATCCTTCAAATACCGATGGGCGAACTGCATCATGGTGAAGGCCCAGAATTTAGGCCTAAACCCTTCGTATTTGAATAGACTGAGAACGACGACGGGAGGAGTCATTGCCACAATTCTAAGTGAAAACGGTTGGAGGCGCAATGTTCTTCTGGACACTGTAAAACAACTGCGGAAATATCCCTCAGTCTGGATACGGATGAACCGCTGTGGATTGAATTACCCCTGCATCAGAACCTCGTATGCTTCGAAGATCCGTTCGGTCAGTCTCAGGTGCAGGTCGGTCAGGAGGGCGGATGTTTTCCGGTACTCTTCCCGGAGACGCGAGATACTTCCCTTCCCCGCGCTGCTGATCCGCGCCGCCAGGGCCTTCTCGTATGCCTGCTTTATTCCCGCCCATCTGATTTCAGCCGCCTGGTACTCTTTCCGGAGAGCACGGATTTTTTCGATGAAGTCCCTGAGGGAGTCCTTCATATCGGCGAACCGTGCCCGCATGTATCCGGATTCGAGTTCCTGCATGAGTTCCCTGACGGGAACGATTTTTTCCACCCGGTACGCATTGGAACCGACGAAGACAAAACCCCGTGCAAGATTGCCGCGGCGGGCGTTGTTGAGGGCCAGCGAGATACAGTAGTTCGCGTTTTCCGCCTGGCAGCCGGCAAGACACCGCCATGGACAGTTGAAGCTGCGTTTCTTTATCGCGGCGTTCTTGAGAAAATCGTTGAGAATAGCCCTGCCGGGAAGGCCCACCGGGCTCTTGATGATACCGATGTCCTCCTCGCGGGAGTCTACATAGGCCTGTTTGAATTTGATATCGGCGTCGCACTCGTCCGTTGCGACGAAGCGGGTCCCCATCTGGACCCCCTGGGCGCCGAGCTTCATGATCCGGTAGATATCCTCGCCGGTGAAAATTCCTCCGGCGGCGATGACCGGGATATCACGATGAAATTCATCCGCATAACCGTCGATCAGACTGCGGACTTCCGGTACGACCTTTTCTATGGTGAATGACGGGTCGTCGATCTCATCTTCTTTCACACCAAGGTGTCCGCCCGCTTCAGGCCCCTCAACGATGACCGCGTCGGGAATGTCCCCGTAGATACGTTTCCACATCTTGAAGATCAGGTCCGCCGCCCGGGCGGTGCTCACG
>JBNGED010000229.1:0-4588 GCA_049975605.1 Sediminispirochaetaceae bacterium
GTTCAGGTCCTGCCAGAGCAGGGTCGATACCGTTACCGAAACCAGGATCAGCAGCCCGCCCATGGTGGGGGTCCCTGATTTGACCAGATGTGTCTCCGGCCCGTCTTCCCGGATCTCCTGCCCCGCTTTCAGAGAACGGAGCTTGCGAATTATCGGTCCTCCGAAGAGAAATGAGATGAGCAGCGCGGTCACCGCCGCATAGGCCCCTCTGAAGGTGATATACTGAAAAATGTTGAAGGCACTGAAGTACTTTATAAGCGGTAGAAATAATACTGGTAACACATCCCCTCCTGTCTATCCTGCGTTCCCGGACCGCACCTTCTGCAGATCCGGTATCAGTCTTTCGAGCTCCATGGAACGGGAGCCTTTCAGCAATACAGTATCGCCCGGCTGTACCGACCGATCCACTATCTCCTTCAACTCATCGAACTCTTCGGTGTGCTTCAGCTCGCCTGCATAACCGCTGTGCCGGACTTCATCCCATGCAGCGCCCATCTCTTCGCCGAACAGGCAGATAGCTCTGGGAGCAAGCTCGGCGAGCCCTCTTCCGACCTGCCGGTGAGCGACCTCTGCGCTGTCGCCCAGCTCCTTCATTGAACCAAGGACGACGACCAGGGAACCGGAGTCCACACTCTGACTGAGAGTGTCGAAAATCGCGAGCATCGACTCGGCGTTGGCGTTGTAGCCGTCGTGAACGATCGTGACCGGCCCTTCGATTATCTGGCTGCGTCCGTCGAGCAGCACCATGTGTTCGATTCCGCTTTTCACGAACTCTCTGGATATGCCCAGGGTCCGCGCCGTCTGTATGGCGGCCATCGCATTGTCCAGGTTGTGGTTCCCTGGAAGGGGAAGCAGGACTCTGATGCCATCGTAATCTATCTCCCAGCCTTTCAAGCCGAGGGACCTTACCTCTCCGACTCCCCCGGTACTTTTGCGGCCGAAGGGGACGAGAGAGGCCCCGCAGATTTCCCGGTACAGCTCGAGCCATTCGAAGGATTCGGGGTAAAAACCGAATCCCTCCGCCGGAATCGCGGAAAACAGCTTTCCCTTTTCGCGGGCGATGCCATCCCGGCTGCCGAGCAGTCCGATATGGGCAGTCCCGACATTCGTAATCACTCCGTGGTGAGGCCGCAGCACCCGTACCATCTGGTCCATCTCGCCGTGATGGTTGACCCCCATCTCGAAGACACCGTAACGGTGTTCCTCTCTGATATGAAGCGCGGCAAGGGGGAGACCGATTTCGGAGTTGAGGTTCCCCTGGTTCTTCACGGTCGGGGCCGCTGCAGAGAGGATCGACGCAAGGATCTCCTTGGTGGTGGTCTTGCCGTTACTCCCTGTTATGCCGATCTTTACCAGCTCCGGAAATCTGTCGATCCACGTTGAAGCCAGCTGTTGAAGCCCGGTCAAAGGGTCATCGTGTACCAGGAGCGGCAGGGCCGTCGACACCGCGGATGCCGAGAAATCTCCGGATTGGAAAAAATCGCGGGAGACGACCGCCGCGGCTGCCCCGTTCCGCTCCGCCGCTTCGAGATAGAGATGTCCGTCCGTACGGTCTCCCTTGAGGGCTACGAACAGCGATCCCCGGTGCACTGCTCTGGAATCGACGGCCGCATCCTCGACGACAACCTTCCGCGGATCGCCTTTGAAGTTGTGCAGCTCGGCGCCGGTTGCCTGCCGCACCTCCGCAAGGGTGAGCAATGACTCCATCCGTTATTCCCTTTCACTCTGAAAGACGATTCTCAACACCCCTTCCTCCGATCCGTTGGGCTCGAGTCTCAGAGTCTCCCTGGCGATCTTGGCGATCCGCTTGGGAGAACTCAGAATCGCAATATTTGCGATCATCCGTTTATTGCTCTCGAACAGTTCGATCTGGGTATTCCGCATGCCCTCGATTTCCCTTTCGAGCAGCTGATACCTGTAGACCTGATGGATGGAGAGGAACAGCATTGCAGGAATACTGAGTGTGAGCAGCAGCAGAACCATCCTTTTCATTTCAAGCCTCCTCGTCTCTGACCTTCTCGACAACTCTGAACTTGGCGCTGCGGGAAGGGGGATTCACCTCCACCTCTTCCTCAGCTGGAACAATGGGCTTCCTGTTTACCAGATGCACCACTTCATTCTCCCCCCCACATTTACATATCGGCCATTCCGGGGGACAAGTGCAGGGCTTACTTTTTTCCTGGAAAAAGCGCTTCACGATCCGGTCCTCGAGGGAATGAAACGAGATCACCCCCATTCTTCCGCCGACCTTCAGGATCCGCAGTGCATCCTGCAGCACCGCTTCCAGTCTGGCCAGTTCGCCGTTGACCACGATGCGCAAGGCCTGAAAACTACGGGTTGCGGGGTGAATCCGTCCATGCCGGTATTTTCCGGGTACTGCCGACTTGATGATCTCCGCCAGTTCGAGGCTGGTTTCAATCGGCTTCTGTCCCCGTGTACGTTCGATGGCATCTGCGATCAGCCGGGAGTACCGCTCTTCCCCGTATTGAAAGAGAATTTGCGCGAGCTCCTGCTTCGGGTAGGTATTGACAATATCGTACGCGGATGTCTCGAGTTCGTCATCCAGACGCATGTCGAGCGGCTCCTCCTTCTGAAAGGAGAAGCCCCTCCCGGCCCTTTCGTAATGAAAAATCGATATCCCGAGATCGAAGAGGATGGCATCGGGTTGCTCCCCTCCCAGTGGATACTCCCGAAAGAACCGGTTGAACCAGGTATTGAACAGTCTGACCCGTTCTCCGTAGGGTTCGAGCCTTCGGCCGGCAATTTCGAGAATGCGACTATCCGCGTCGAGTCCGACCACCCGCATGCCGGGGTAATTCTCCAGCAGCAGCTGTGAATGTCCCCCTTCGCCCAGGGTGCTGTCGATAAACAAACCAGCCCCCCCGGGGGGCACAAGGTAGTCCATCACTTCTCTCTGTAGAACCGAATAGTGCACGGTATCCATGAGCAACCCGATTTTTCTCCTCCTCTATAATCAGCTCCGCTCGTTGAGCGAGAGCAGTTCACCAAGTTCTTCAGCCGCTTCGAGGAATTCATCTTCGCTTTCACTGAGATAGGCGTTGTAGGTCTCCACGTCCCATATCTCGATATAGCTGTCGATTCCGAGAATAACGGCTTCTTCCTTCAGTTTGATTCCGGCGGATTCTCTCAAGGTAGGCGAAACGGGGATCCTCCCGGATTTGTCGATCTCACATTCCTGGGCCGGGGCGATGATACGCCGCTGCATGAGTCGCGTCTTCGATTTGAACATCGATGAGGAACCCATGATACTTTCCGAAATTTTTCTCCACGCTTCAGGGGGGAACAGCCACAGACATCTGTCTACACCGCGAGTCAGTATCAATGTATTGCCCGCAATCTCGTTCCGTAGCCGGGAAGGTAACAGTAAACGACCCTTCTCGTCAACCGAATTACGGTATTCCCCCATCAACATCATTTTTTACCACTTTCTCCTAAATTCTACCACTTTTCCCCACCACTGATATACATAGTATCGCATACAAATTTCCTGTCAACTGAGATTTCTGAGATTAAAGGTAAAACTAAGAGATGCCGATAATATGTACTTTACATGCGTTAAGTATTGTGGAGGAAATAGATGTTTCTGGAGAGTTTCTACTTAGTGTTCCCGGAGGGTGAGGTACAGGAAATATCGAACAGACTTGGATTTAATATGATCGTCGACATGAACGGGAACTCTGTTCAGCTGCCCCTGAAGACCCACCGGATGATCGTGTACCGGGTGTACAAGATCCAGGAAAATGAGAAGCGGGGCGAGAAGGAGATCTATTATCACCTTGAACTGGTGCGCGGAGATGAACTCTTCAGCCTTACGAGATGACCGGCAGGTCCGGAACAACCGGGCTTATCGGCGCCCCGGACCGGACGGTTCCGTTTCAGCGGTTTTTCCCTGGAACCAGATTCTTCCCGAAGATCTTGTAGTCGATGTCGGGAAAGAGGTTGTTCTTCTTCTCGATCGTTGTGAGCCACTCGGTGTCGACGGTGTTCCGGCAGAGTCTCTCGTATATGTAGTTGAAGTTGTATAGATGTTCCTTCACCCGACGTTCCGCATAGGGCACCATGGTTCCGGTCTTCATAATAAAAGGCCAGTCTGAAGCCATGCTGAGCATCACTTCCCGGGCCGCCTGGTTGAGGGTCCTCAGCTTCAGGCCCGTCACATCGGGGTAGCGGTGAACGAGCTCCGACATCCGCTCGATGGCCTTGTGGATGTGCCGGTATATCCAGTCGTTGGTTCCATCCAGCCACACGTCGGCGTATCCCTCATTCCCCCAGCTCGAGAAGGAAGGTTTACCGGTCTGTGCATTCGGATACTCCGACAGATAGTCGCAGGGAGTAATGAGTGATAGATCGTCGCTCTGTGCAATATTCCGGATCACCTGCTCAAGCCACTGGAGCCCCTCGAACCACCAGTGTCCGAAGAGTTCGATATCGAAGGGTGCGATGATGTACGGAGGCATCTCCATCAGCCCCTCGAACTTCTTCAGCTGCTTTCTTCGCTTGTAGATGAAATTGTCGGCGTGCTCGATCACCTTGTTACGGGCCTTCTCCGGCCTGTACGGTTGGTTTT
>JBNGED010000230.1:0-4585 GCA_049975605.1 Sediminispirochaetaceae bacterium
TCGGCACTCTGAGCATAACTGACTGTAACTCTTGGAATCCTTGTTTTCACCGTATTGACCCCCTCACTAATGATAGATGCCTGGATTGACGGCTGCAAGTAAATAATTTGACATCTGCATTAGACTTCCATATGTTTTTTATAAGGATGGACAAAAGCATGGAATCGAATTCAGGGGTATATAAGGGAAATGCAGGCCCGGATCTTCATGAAGCGAAGGATGAGGCTCAGATTGAGGTCGTCGCCAAGGTGAAGTTCCCCACGCACTATGGACTGTTCGATCTGTACGGGTTCCTGGAAAAAGGGACCGACAAGCTTCACACGGTTATGGTGAAGGGGGACGTAGAAGAGGCGGAGAACTGTCTGGTGCGGGTCCATTCGGAGTGTCACACCGGGGATGTGCTCGGTTCCATGCGCTGTGACTGCGGAGAACAGCTGGATGCCTCCCTGGAATACATCGGCAAACGATCCCGGGGCGTACTGATCTATCTGCGGCAGGAAGGCCGCGGTATCGGGCTGCTGAACAAGCTCAGGGCATATTCACTCCAGGATGAAGGCCTCGATACGGTGGAAGCCAATGAGTTCCTCGGTTTCCCGCCTGAGGCACGTGATTACACCGCCGCGGCAGCGATAATCAGGATTCTGGGGATACGTTCCGTGGTGCTCCTGACCAACAATCCGGACAAGATCGACAAGCTGAATGCTCTGGGTATCGCAATCGTTGAACGCAGGCCTCTGGTCATACCGCCGAACAGCTACAACCGCGGCTACCTCGAGACCAAACGGCTCCGTATGGGCCATCTTTTCTAAAAAAAGTTCTGAATCAATCCACCAGGAAGTACTCTACGGTAGTCACCACCCGTACCTGTTTCCTGTCGGGCGAGTTGCGGTCACGGTCGGTGATCGAGAAGTAGCCCTGGGTCGCCCGCCGTATCTTTCCGACTTTGCTGCCCGAGTCGAGGGCGAACTTCTCCGCCGCTTCGCGGGCGTTCTTGGTGGCTTCTTCGATCATTGCGGGCTTTATGCTGTTGAGGCCCATGAAGAGGAACTCGGTTGGGGTCTCCCAGTTCTCCGCGGCGATGGCAACGCCTCTTCCGACGAGGGTCGAGGCCGATTCCATGGTCTTCTTGACCAGCGCTACATTTGCGCTGCGGATGGTGATGGTGGTGTTGGCAATGTAGCGCTTCTCCGGGAGGGTGCCGTGACGGTATCGGTCGTCGGTCCGGGTATCGCTGATTTTCGGGGCGGAGTAGGAGATCTCTTCAGCGGCAAACCCCGCTTCCCTCAGAAAGCCGGTTACGATGTCGCGCTTCATGCCGATCTCTTCCTGGAGTTTGTCCAGTTCATCGCCGGTGACCCGAAAGGTAATCGGCCATATGGCTAGATCCGCGTCGACCTCCCGTTCGGCGAGTCCCTTGACGGTCACAAAGCGGTCGGTGTTCCGGCTGAAGTAGAAGCCCGTCCCGATGGCGGCGCCTCCCAGCAGGATGCCGAGAGCTATAATCAGTGCGGCGATGGATAATCCGCGATTCTCTTTTTCCATGTGATACCTCGGTGCCAGTATACAGTTTTTCGCCGGAATGGATAAGGGGCGGCGGTGCGAAGTACGTGTAATCGCGGACTCGGGACGGCTGCCGGTCTGCCCGGCGCACAGGGAGATGGTCCAAAGCTCTTGTACGTGTCAGCTTCGGACCGCTGACTGTTTACTGGCTGCCGGGACCTGTATCCGATCGCCGTATTCCGGGCGCGACACCCGGAATCAGCGTCTCAGCCGGCTGCGATATCCGCGGCCGCATTTCAGCCGGGCGTGATAACCGGGCTACCGTTTCACCCGGGCGCCGCCGCCCTGTACGAGATGTTCCACCTCCTTCAGGCTGGCCATACTGGTGTCGCCGGGAGTGGTCATGGCGAGAGCCCCGTGAGCGGCGCCGTATTCGACGGCCTTGGCGGGATCGTTGAAGGTGAGGAAACCGTAGATGAGACCGGAGGCGAAGCTGTCGCCGCCGCCGACACGGTCGAGGATCTCCAGGTTCTCCCTGTGGTCAGCTTCGTAGAATTTCCCGTCGTGGTAGCAAATGGCGCCCCAGTCGTTGATCAGGGCGGTCTTTACGGTGCGGAGGGTTGTGGCGATTACCTTGAAGTTGGGGAACTTCTCTACGGCATAGGCGATCATGTTCTTGTAGCTGTCGATCTTGATGGAGCTGATGTTCTCATCCATACCTTTCACTTCGAAGCCGAGGGCGGCAGTGAAGTCCTCTTCGTTGCCGATCATGACGTCGATGTAGGGCGCCAGCCTTCGGTTCACTTCGACGGCCTTCTCCTTGCCGCCGATGCTCTTCCAGAGGGAGGCCCGGTAGTTCAGATCGTAGCTGACTATGGTCCCGTGCTTCTTTGCGGTTTTGACCGCTTCTTCTATCACGGCGGGGGTCGTCTCGGATAAAGCGGCGAAGATACCGCCGGTGTGGAACCACCTGGCGCCGTGCTTCCCGAAGATCTCCTCCCAGTCTATATCGCCGGCTTTCAGTTGACTGGCGGCGGAATTACCGCGATCGGAGATACCCAGGGCGGCCCTGAGACCGTATCCCCGTTCGGTAAAATTGAGACCGTTCCGCACGGTCCGGCCGACTCCGTCGTAGGGTACCCATTTGATAAACCTCGGATCCACCCCTCCCTGGAGTATGAAATCTTCAACGAGACGGCCGACATCGTTGTCCGCGAAGGAAGTGACAACCGCGGTCTCGAGGCCGAAGCATTTCCTCAGGGCCCGGGTGACGTTGTATTCTCCGCCGCCTTCCCATACCTTGAACTCGCGGGTGTTCCTGACACGCCCCTCGCCGGGATCGAGCCTCAGCATGATCTCCCCGAGTGATATACATCCGTATCGGCAGGATTCCGCTGGTTTGATTTCCAGTGCCATATTTCCCTCCTCTCCTCTATATGTCAGTTATACAAATACAAAACTCTATGATATACTTGGTATACATGGTATACCATTAGTGTAGCACCGCTGGTTTCCGTTGTCCAGCGGAGAATGGGGGAGTTCATGGCATCATTCCGGACCGAATATCAGAAAGTGAGCGATGCGCTGCGTGAGGCCATACTGCGGGGAGATTTCTCTCCCGGCGAACGTCTGCCGCAGAGGAAGCTGGCAGAACAGTTCGGGACCACCACCATTACGGTCCGGGAAGCCCTGAGGACCCTCTGTTCCGAAGGGCTGGTCGAGATCGAACCGAAATGGGGCGCCACCGTAGTGGAGCTCTCGCCTCAGAAGCTCGAAGGGCAGTACATCGTACGGGAGGCCCTCGAAGGGATGGCGGCCAGGCTGGCCAGTATTCGGATGAATGAAACTCAGCGGGCGGTTCTGCTCGAGAAGGCGGATGAGTGCGACCGACAGCTGCCGTCCGATGAATTGGAGCTCCACGAGAAGGTTGAACTCCATTACTCACTGCACGAACTCATTGCCATGGGCAGCGGTTGTGATGAGCTGGTGGCAGCAATCAGGCGGCTGAATGTTTTCTCCCTGCTTCTCCTGAATGCCTATCATGACAGCATTACTGAAGACCCTCCCGGCTGGCACAGGACCCTGGCGGAGGCGGTGGCCGGGCCCGATCCGGACGAGGCCGAACGTCTCATGAGAGCACATATCAGACACGGGCTCGAGTTCGAACTACAGAAGATGCGGATGCTGGAGAAGGAATTACCATGGTAGATCCCGCGGCCGGAGCGGCGGAACTCAGGAGCGGCGGAACTCAGGAGCGGCGGCTGTAATCAGCGGAACACATGAACGGCGGCAGCTCGACACCCGGGTCAGCAGGATTCCCGCAGAAATCTCTGATAGCCCCTGAGGAAGAGGATCTGTTTGAGCACATCCATACTGCCGGGGCGGGTTTGACGTACCTGTTCGATCGCCTCGGCGGCATTCAATCCCAGTTTGACCAGGACGCCGGCGGCCATCATCCCCGTCCTGCCGCAGCCGGCCATGCAGTGAATCAGTACGTGGCCCTGCCGGAGCTTCTCTTCTATTGATCCGATACAGCCGTGAAACCATTCCATCTTCTCGGGAATGCTGAAGTTCTCGAGGGGAAAATGGATGACGTCGAGTCCCTCGTCACGGTACATTTCCAGAAGATCGATATCGCCGTACAGTTCGCGCAGCTCGTGAGAAGGGAGAAGGACGACTATCGTTCTCACCTGGTTTGCATGTATGCGCTGGATGAAAATGCGCACCGCCGCGGCGGCATTCTCCGCGCGGACCCCTTCGAGAGGGTGAGATGAGAGAAAAATGTCGTGCAAGCCTTCGATCGGCAGCCTGGAAGCGAAGGTCATCCGTTTATGATAGTGGCGCTTTTCTCACTCGTCAATAAAAAATGGACTGAAAATGGACTACCGTTGAATCAGGATTTCTGATATCGTGTTATTATATAGATAAAAGAAACGGGAGGGGCAGACGCGGCAGCGGGAGGGCTTCCGGCATGACAGGCCCTCTGAAATGTGATACACTCCGCGTTTGGATACATATGGCAAAAAAACTCAAGACGAAGCAGTACGACGAAAGTACCATAAAAACGTTGAGCAGCCTCGAACAC
>JBNGED010000231.1:0-4579 GCA_049975605.1 Sediminispirochaetaceae bacterium
TCCCCGTCCACTTCATCCCAGCAGACGATCTGATCACGGAATTCACGTTTGGCAAGTGCGTATCCCCACTCCCGGAAGCCTCCCTCGGTGAACTTCATGATGTTGCCCTTGTGTACGATAGTAACGCTTCTGCGCCCCTGGTCGACGGCATACCGGATAGCCGCCCTGACGAGCCGTTCGGTCCCGCTCACGCTGATCGGCTTGATCCCGATACCGGAGTCGCGGCGGATATTCCATCCGTAGTTCTGCTGAAGGTATTCTATAAGCTCGATGGTTTTCTCATCCCCCTGCGGCAGCTCCATGCCGGCATACACGTCTTCGGTATTCTCACGAAATACGACCATGTCGACCTTCTCCGGGTGCTTTACCGGCGAAGGTATTCCCGGATAGTGCTTTACAGGCCGAAGGCAAACGAAGAGGTCCAGCTTCTGCCGGAGCGCTACGTTCAGGCTGCGGAATCCGCCTCCCACCGGAGTGGTGAGGGGACCCTTGATCGCTACCAGATACTCCTTGATGGTATCGAGTGTCTCCTGGGGAAGCCATTCACCGCAGCGGCTGTTGCCCTTCTCTCCGGCAAAGACCTCCTTCCACTGGATCCGGCGCGTCTGCCCGTAAGCCTTCTCCACTGCCGCATCGAACACTTTGCGTGCCGCGGGCCATATATCGACTCCGATTCCGTCGCCCTCGATATACGGAATAACCGGTTTTTCCGGAACCGAAAGTCCTGTATCTGTCTTTGTTATTTTCATCCCTGAATCCCCCTTAACTGAAAAGTGAGTGTACCAGAACAGCCTCTTCTTGCAAACCCTCATGTGCTGTGATAGGATCGCTCATTGAGGATGAAGACACGACACGCAACAGCGGCAGCTGCCGCCCTGGTATTCACAATTATTTTCGGCGCATGCTCCTATAATGCCCAGCCGATTTCACAATCTAATAAGTATTATATTGTAGGGGACAAGGAGCTGCAAAAAGAGCTGACGCTCCTCTTCCGCGACCTCGAGAGCCAGCAGGAGAATCCCGAGAGCCGTTTCATAATTATCCAGGAGATCACCAAGAAGCTGCACGGCGCCGGCGAAAACAATCTTCTGAACCTGTTCCTTTCGAGTTATGTCGAGACCCACAAGGACGACCCCTACAACGGCTACTACCTGCTCATCGTTGCCCGGAACTATCTGAGCCAGGGGGCCGAACCTTTTGCAGTCCAGTATTTCGAACGGATTCTCAGGAACCATGTAGACCTTGCAGTAAACGGTACATCGATACACTATGTGTGCCTGCAGAATCTGATCGATCTCGTCACCGATCCGGAACTGAAAGTCGGGTATTACAAGAGCCTTCTGTCACGGTTTCCGGAAAAAGTTGAACGCGGACCCACCTACTATTTTCTCGCAAAGACATACGAAGAACTGGGCGAATGGGACCTCGCCATTCAGGCGTACCGGAACTTCCTCGGATATCCCGAAACAAGCATCAGGGGAGTCCCCCACGCCCACGAACAGGTGCGGCTTATCATCGAGTTCTACGACTACCCGAACAAGAACTGGACCATGGAGAGCCTGGAGGACCTGGTCAGTACGGTAAAATACGCCATGTGGACCCGCAACGCCAATCTCCTGAGAAGATACCGGGCCAAGGTCAACTTCTTTGCCATCAGCTGGGAGGAGGAATCCGCCGAGGCGAACCAGAACTTCCTGGACGGTCTGGGAGGTCTGCTGACTCAGCGGATACATTACAACAACGAGCTCGACCGCGACTCCAACAACCGCGAAGCATATCTCCGTACCTGGGGATGGTCGTACCGTATCAAGACCTGGTACCTCTACTTCAGGCGGGTGAACTTCCCCGCCGATCCCGAGATCCACGGACAGTGGGAGTGGGCCGGGATCTACTTCGGTGAAAAACCCTTCGCGGGAGCACGTACTGAAGATTCGTAACCGAAAGGCTGTACGCGGACCGGCAGTACGATCATATATCCGCCGGAAGCCGCCCCTGACAGGAAGCCGCCCCTGACAGGCATGTAAAGCACAGCCGTTTTCGGGTCGATAAGGAGAGAGATGAAGTCTTTACGGCATGCATGCACGGTCTCAATCCTGATGCTCCTTCTCATCCCCGGCATCTTCCTCAGTGCGGCCCCCTCGGCAGGCCGGGTCGAAGCGGAATCCCGAATCGACTGGAGTGAAGGCTGGTTCATCCTCGAAGCATCATACATCCTCGGTGAAAACACCCGCCCTTCGCCCGGTATCCGTCAACAGGCGCTCAACGCAATACGTGAAGAACTGCCGTCCATTTTCATCCGTGAGATCTCCAGCCTGAAGATCGACTCCCGCACTACAGTCCGCGACAGGATCGCTGCCTCGCCGTCGATCACCCGGGCGATACGCGAACAGGTGAGCGCCCGTTTCAGCGAGGATTTTTCCCGGTTCGATCTGATCTTCAGATACCGTCTCTTTCCGGACATTGCCGACAGCTTCATATCCCACCTCGAGGCAGCACGGCAGACACCCGAACTGGAGTATGTGCCGTCGGGATCTTACTCGGGTATAGTCATCTTCGCGGAGGGACCTCTTCCGGTGTACGGCACCCGGCGGGCCGCCGAACTTCAGCCGGCCCTTTTTCCGAAGATTTTCGACGCCGACATGGAGCTGATCTTCGAAGAACACTTTGTCGACCCTGAGTGGATCCGCAGGTGGGGACCGCTCGGATATTTCGAGGCCGACGATATGGGCCGGGTATATTCAAGAGTCGGTGAAGTACCTCTCTTCGTTCACGCCACCGGTCTCTTCGGCATGCACTCTACGGATATCCTGGTATCCAGGCGGTCCGGACGTCAGCTGCGTGCGGATGAACACATCCTCTCCCTTCTGCGGGAAGGAAAGATCGCCGTAGTCTACTCTTCAGTCCCGGCAATGACCGCCGACAATCGTTGACTTTCCTCCCTGATCCGGTCTATATATCTATGGGGAGGCTCCTATGTTATTCGCAGAAGATGCTACCGTAACACGTAGATTAATTCTGGTCCTTGCCGCGGTCCTGACTCTCTCCACAACACTTGTTTCCTGCGGAACCGGTACCCTCGGGTACGGTGTCGTTCTCATTTCACCCGATACACAGGCCTTGCAGACAGGCGCCGTCGTCAAAGTAATCGAAGAATCCGGAATCAACGCAACCTATTCCGTTGAATCCGCCGATTCCGGCGGGCAGTACGAACTCGACAAATGGAGAATTGAGATCTTCGACGACCAGGAAGCAGCCCGGGAATGGGCCGACTCCTATGAAGAGTACGTTCCTCTCTATGCCCGTAACCTGCGGGACGGGCTTGCAGTCAGGGAGGAAGCGGATATCAATTCGAACCGTGTGTACAAGCTGCGGCTCGATCAGGAGATAAAGATACTCCGCAGAACCGAGGTGTCCGAACAGATCGGCAGCCGCCAGGGGTACTGGTATAAAGTACTCACCACGGACGGGGTGCAGGGATACTGTTTCGATTACTACCTCGATATTTATGATATCACCGCCGAAGCCGAGAAGCCGGAAGGACCCGATCTTTCCATCCTCAACGCAGCCCTCGAGAAGGTCTACCGGCCGGAAGCATTCAAGGGGATGATCGAATCAGGCCAGATTTTTCTCGACCGGTTCACGAAGGAGTACGGACTCTTCGCCGATCTGGAACAGAGACGGATCAGGGTCGTACTCTTCGAGAAATCCTACGTATTCGACTTCAATGAGGTACGCCGGACAGCCGAGTCCCGTTATCTGCTGTTCCCCGCCGACCTGGAGATCATTCTAAGATCCGAAGAGAGAATTCAGCTCGTGTTCACGATAGATGACAGGACCTACGATCCCGTCTTCGTGACCATCGAGGAGGAGACCATTGACGAGGTCCGCACCGCCGAGATCGAACGGAGGGCCGACCTCCTTACCGGACTGATAGAGAATGGTCCTCTTTACACCAGCAGCGCCTACGGCAGCATCCGCTTTCTGGAAGACGGCAGCTTCATCTGGGAACGTCTCGACCGCCTGGTGCCGTCCATTATTCCCGGCACCGACTTTTCCGGGGGAACCGTCAGCTTTGATCATTTTATCTCCAGGGAAATCTCCACCAGCTACGACGGGGTACTTGCACTCCGCTTCAGACAATCTCCGGACCGGCCGATCATCCTGCTCTACACCCTAGACGGCAGCAGTCTCAAACTGGAATATGTGCCTGATCGGAATGTGGACGAGAGAATCATTCAGCAGAGAAGCAGCTCGCCCCTGATAATGGCATTTTTCGGACAGCAGTAGTTTTTCATGAAGACAGTACAAGCAGGGGACGTGCAGCTCTCCTTCGGTGAACGGACCGTACTGAAGGATATCCAACTCACACTCACCACCAGTACCCGGGCCGCCCTGACGGGGGGTAACGGAAGCGGCAAGTCGACCCTGATGAAAATTATCAACGGTATGATCTTCCCGGATTCAGGGAAGATCGCCGCACAGAAGGGCACCCGGATATCCTATCTGCCACAGAGCGGAAGATCATACAGCGGCAGAAGCCTGAGAGACGAGGTCGAGACCGCTTTTGCCGACCTTCATG
>JBNGED010000232.1:0-4560 GCA_049975605.1 Sediminispirochaetaceae bacterium
TTTTTCCAATCTCTTCCGCTTCCTCAGCCGATGTGAGGATCCTCGAGTTCTTAAGATACATCCCTTCATGCTCCATGATCCTCATCAGCTCGCGGAGAGTCTTCGTCTTCCTGAGACCGCCCCTGGTAATGAAGGCGAAGCATCTCTTGCCAGAGACGATACCGGAATTTGCCAGAAAGGGAGCAAGCTTCCGGCTCACCTTCCCGCCCCACGGGCTCGCGGTACTGGTACCGACCGCGATGTATTCGTAGATAGTCAACTTCACGTTCACATCACGGTCGCCGTCGATCAGGTCGACCTGCTTCCCCTGTTTCTCCAGTCCTCTTACCAGACCCTTTGAGACTTCCAGGAGCTGCTGCCTGCCGCTGCCGCCGAAGAATAGCACTGCTACTTTCATATTGTTCCCTTCACCGGACGAAAATATCCCCGGCGCAGAATTTCACCGCCGGGGACAGAGGGATTTTAGTTCTGCTGTGTGGTTGTCGTCTCTTCCTGGTCCTGCGCTTCCGGGAGAGGGGCGTTGATTGGTTCGTTCCACCACTCAACACTCTGCTCTCCGGCCTCCGCCTGGGCGGCACCGATCACATCCCCGCTCTCAGGGGTTCTGTTCACCCATGCCAGACCGAATGCGGTAAGAAGAAAAAGCGCTCCCAGGATAGAGGTGGTCCGGGTGAGTATGTTGCCCGACCGTGAACCGAAGGTGGAGCTGCTGGCTCCGCCGAATATTCCTCCCAGGCCTTCACCCTGTTCATCCTGGATCATTACCATCAATATGAGAATGAGCGCGGTAATGACGAAGATTATCAAGAGCATAATTCCAAAAAATCCCATAAACTGTTACTCCGTTATTGATTGTACTTCACAATCGGCACAAAGGTCTCGGACTTCAGTGAAGCTCCTCCAACCAGCGCACCGTCAATGTTCTCTTTTGCCATCAAATCGGCAATATTGTCGGGCTTCACGGAACCGCCATACTGAATGACCATCTGTTCAGCCGCATCTTTATTATACATGTTTTCCAGTTCTTTGCGAATCACCTTATGGATCTCATCCGCATCTTCCGGGGTAGCGGTCTTACCCGTGCCGATCGCCCATACAGGTTCATAGGCGATAGTCACCATGGAGAGCTGATCCGACTTTACTTCCTTCAGCCCCTCGATCAGCTGGTTCTGTACAACCTCGGCCGCCTTGCCCGCTTCACGCTCTTCCAGCAGCTCACCAACACAGAGAATGACCTCCATACCGTACTGCAGCGCAAGCTTCACCTTTCGATTGATGAGTTCATCCGTCTCACCGTACACATGTCTCCGCTCGGAGTGTCCGAGGATGACGATCGATACGCCGCACTCCTTCAGCATTCCTACGGAAATCTCCCCCGTGTGCGCTCCTTTTTCTTCTGCAGCCATGTTCTGTGCCCCCAGAAGTATGGAGCTGCCCTTCAGGGCCTCGGCAACGTCTCCCAGTGCAGTAAAGGGAGGAGCGATCATTACTCTGTGCTGCACATCGGCCACATTCCGTGCCAGTTCCAGGGCTGTATCCCTGGCTTCAGCACGGGTTTTGTGCATCTTCCAATTTCCCGCTATGAAAACTTTTCGCATATTTCAATCCTTTCTATTTTTCCAGAATAGCAATTCCAGGGAGCTTCTTCCCCTCGAGAAATTCAAGGCTTGCTCCACCTCCGGTGGAGACGTGATCGATCTTGTCGGCGAATCCGAATTTATTCACCGCAGCAACTGAATCACCGCCGCCGACCACCGTAGTACCTCTGCATGAAGCGACCATCCCGGCGACTTCCAGGGTACCCTTGGCAAAATTCTCGAATTCAAAAACCCCCATTGGACCGTTCCATACGAGCGACTTTGCTTCCGCGATAACGTCCTTGAGATTGCTGAGAGACTTCATACCGACATCCATTCCGATTATGTCATCCGGAAGATCGACGCTGTCAATATACTTAGGTTCAGTGTCTTCGTCAAACTCTGCGCCTCCAATATGGTCAACCGGCAGCATAATCTGCACACCGGCCTTTTCCGCACGTTCAATCAGGCTGCGTGCGGTGTCGATATACTCATCTTCAACCATCGATTTCCCGATTGTGTGTCCCTGCGCCTTCAAAAAGGTATAGGACATCGCCCCGCCGATTACCAGGGTCGTACACTTGTCGAGAAGCGTCTCGAGCACGCCGATCTTGGAGGACACCTTTGCTCCGCCGATAATGGCGACGAAGGGCTTCTCCGGATTCGACAGGAGGTGTTCGAAAAATCTCACCTCCTTCTCAATCAGAAATCCGGCGGCCGAGGGCAGTACCCGGGCCACCCCCTCCGTGGAAGCATGCGCGCGATGGGCCGTACCGAAGGCGTCGTTTACGAAAACATCTCCGTTTTCCGCCAGCTTCGCGGCGAACCCCGCATCGTTGGCCGTCTCCTCCTTGTGGAACCGCACGTTCTCCAGCAGGACCACCCCGCCGGCGGTCAGCTGTCCGGTCATGGCCTTCACCTCAGGTCCGACGCAGTCGGGCGCCATCTCTACCGGACGGTTCAGCAGCTCAGCCAGACGCTGGGCTACCGGACTCAGGCTGAGTTCGGCCTTTCGTTCGCCCTTCGGACGGCCGAGATGGCTCATGAGTACGAGGGACGTCCCCTCCTGCCCGAGGATGTACTCGAGCGTGGGAAGGGCAGCCCTGATCCTCGTATCGTCCGTAATCATACCCTCTTTGAGGGGCACGTTGAAGTCGGCCCGTACGAGTACGCGCTTACCGCGCAGTTCCATATCTTTGACAGTCTTTACAGCCATGGAAACCCCCTATACGAGTTTCTCGGCCAGGTCCACTACACGGTTGCTGTATCCCCATTCGTTGTCGTACCATGAAAGTACTTTAAAGAATCCCTTGCCGATTTTCATCGTGCTCAATGCGTCGAAGATCGAAGAATGGGCATTACCCTTAACGTCGGCAGAGACGATCGGATCTTCAGTGTACTCCAGAATGCCTTTCATGGGTCCTTCGGCCGCTTTCCTGATCGCCGCATTCACCTCTTCCACCGAGGGATCTCCTTCAAGCCTGAAGGTCAGGTCGACGATGGAACCTACGGGAGTGGGTACGCGCATGGCAATACCGTTGAGCTTGCCGTTCAGCTCGGGGATTACCAGTCCGACTGCCTTCGCGGCGCCGGTGGTTGTGGGAATGATCGAGAGACCGGCCGCGCGTGCCCGGCGAAGATCACTGTGAGGAGCGTCGTGGATATTCTGGTCGGTGGTATAGGCGTGGGTGGTGGTCATGAGACCTTCGATGATGGTGAAGCTGTCGTGCAGCACCTTTGCTACCGGTGCGAGACAGTTGGTGGTGCAGGACGCATTGGACACCGCCAGGTCCTCAGGCTTCAGGTCGTCGTCGTTCACACCGAGAACGATGGTCTTGTCCACCTGGTCCTTGGCGGGAACTGTGAGGATGACCTTTTTGGCGCCAGCTTCGATGTGGTCCTTGTATCCGCCCTTGGGCCCTGAAGCGGTACGAAAAATACCGGTGGACTCGATCGCTACGTCCACTCCCATCTCTTTCCAGGGTAGGTTCTTCGGTTCACGTACCGCGAGTACCTTTATCTCCTTCCCGTTCACTACGATGGCATCATCCCTGGCGCTTACTTCGTATTGATATACCCCGTAGTTCGAATCATATTTCAACAAATGTGCGAGCGTCTTCGCGTCGGTAATATCGTTGATGGCAACGATCTCCACATTTTTCCGCTCAAAAGCCACTTTGAACACACTTCTTCCAATTCGTCCGAATCCGTTGATTGCTAATTTCATTTTATCCTCCTACCCTATTAGTCTATCGATGCGGTTAAACTATATGATATAGGGAAATCTCTGTCAATTAACAGCGACTCTGAATCAAACAGGTGAAGGATTATTTAGGAATAATAAAAACCCTGATTTCAGTCAATATCCAGGATAGCGTTGTATATATCGGAGAGAATTATCCCCTCTTCTTCGCTCTCATCAGCCTGATTCGGTTCTTCTTCGGTATCTTCCGGTGTGGGGAATACAGTGTCTCCGGGATTGATCAGATCGAAAAAATGGTACGGCCGGACTTCTCCCCTGGCGATCAAATCATCGACTGCATTGATCTCGATCTCGCCCAGGAGGTTCTCTTCATCATACTCGAGCTTGAAGGAATTGTTCACCAGCGACAGATGCTCATCACGTATCACGAGCAGCGTCTGCTCCTCGGATACATTCTGAAATTCTCCGATATCGACCAGGACGTCGTTCCCGCTTCTACGGTAGATGGAACCGCGGAAGGGAAGAGCTTCCGCCAGTCCGTCCGCGATTCGAACCAGAGACTGGGTTACACGGTTGTTCCCCGTGCGAATACTCCTGAAGTTGTCCACCCGTGAGCCGGTCCGCGCGTTGTACACTTCTGAAATCACCTGAAAGGAGCGTTCTGTCTCGCGGTAAGTTATGAGAATGAAGAAATCGGCTTCCTGCGACCGCGCTGACCGGAATGCTTCGGCGAAATTCTCTGCGGAACGGTTCTCAACCAGATCGATATTTTCAAAACCC
>JBNGED010000233.1:0-4539 GCA_049975605.1 Sediminispirochaetaceae bacterium
GCAAGGGAAGGCCGCACAGGGGATCGCCGCGCGAGGGAAGGCCGCACAGGGGATCGCCGTGCTGCGCACAAAACAGCTGGGGACGGACCTCCCCGCCGCTGGAAGGTAGCGCAGACTTCCGTGCAGGTGAGCCTCTGTCTCAGCCTCGCATTCGGGGCGGTCCTGGGAGCGGTCCTTTACCTGAACCTCACGATGGTGGAATGGACCAGCACACACCTGGTCTATTTCCTTGCAGTTACCGGAGCGGCTGGTGTCGTTCGTCTTTTCCTGCAGTATCTTTGGCTGCCGGCGGTTCTCGCCGTTGTATTGATGATTGTTCTCATGTCGGTTCTGTCCGGTGCCTGGAACTGCGTGCCGCAGGAAGACCCGTTGTTACAGGCGAGGCTCCTCTCGCGGAAGAACGGAATCAATTCGCTGGAGCTCAGCGTTCCCGGTGAGAATGATATTTTTTTTGAAAAAACCGAGGGCACGGAGCTGTATTACCGGATCGAGCTGCTCGAATTCCCTCCATGGATCTTCTATCCGCGCTGTCCCGTGCTCTATCGGTTCGACACCGTTTACGGGAGCGCGGAACCGCCTGACCCCGGCATTTCCGCGCTGCTGAAGGTGATTCGCATTCTGTGGTCGGCCGACTATACTCTGAGTACTGTGCGGCATGGTGACATCGCTCTGATGCAGCCCTACGGCATCTTCTACGACGCCGACGGGAATGCGCTGATGGTCCGTCCCTGAGGGAGGGTCGGCCTCATTCTTTTCCGCTGGCCAGCTCCAGTTTTTTCCCATCCGTGCCGATAGGTGCAGTAGATACTGTCATGTACATAACATTGCGCAAAACAGGTGCACATGGTGCACAGTATTACTACACTATCCACGACCGGCAGCCCGGACTCTTCCAGGCCCACACCCTCGTTGCCGTCTGGGGCCCGAATCCGGACAGGGGGCGCCGGAAGGTCTACAGTTTCGATACCCGGGATGAGAAGGACGAAGCACTGAGGCGGCTCATCCAAAAGAGAATCGGGGACGGATACACTATCTTGTACAGCTACGCCCGGTCCAGCGCCTACCGGCGTGTTTTCCAGGAGTTCGACCAGACCGGCGGCTCTTCCTCTCAAGCCCTTCCTTTCAACCACTTTATTGACAGCTGCGGGAATAAGACGTAGAGTTGGGCTATGAATTTACCAAATACCCTCACGGTGGTACGGATCGTCCTCGCTCCGCTTTTTTTTGTCGCCTTTTTCTGGGGCGAATGGACAGGCTGCTGCGGGATTACTGCCCTCGTACTGATGGCGGTTATCTTCGGGGCCTCCGAGCTGACCGATTTTCTTGACGGCTACTATGCCCGCAAACACAACCTGGTGACCGATATCGGCAAGGTAATCGATCCCTTCGCCGACGTCTTGAGCCGGATGACCTACTTCTTCTGTTTTACCATGTCGGGGCTCATGCCGGCCTGGATATTTCTGATTCTCATCTACCGGGAACTGGGAATAACATTCCTGCGGATGCTGCTGATCCGAAGGGGGATCGCGATGGCGGCGTCGATATGGGGCAAGGCCAAGGCCTTGACCTACACAGCCGGGGGAATACTCGGCCTGGTCTACACGATTGTATTGCGGTTGGTTCCGGATGCCGGGTACCTGCCGGCTTTGCTGCTGTTCACCCGGGCTGTCTTCGTTCTCGGCGCCTTTTCATCGGTGTTTTCATTCATCAAGTATATCCTGGCTGCGGCCCCCGAGTTGGGTGACCGATGAAGCACAGGACGGTCATGCAGCCCCTCGAACGACTCGCGGAGGCGAAGAGGCAGCTGCGCTTCGTTCTGACGGATATCGACGACACTCTCACGGACAGCGGGAAGCTCGGGTCACCCGCATATGCGGCCATGTGGCGCCTATACAATGCCGGCTTCATCCTCATTCCGGTAACGGGACGCCCCGCGGGATGGTGTGATCTGATCATCCGTCAGTGGCCGGTACAAGCGGTTGTCGGCGAGAACGGGGCCTTCGTCTATTATTCTGAAAAAAAAGATACAGGCCTGAAAATAAAGACCCTCTATCACCCCGAAGTGGCCGGGGAGGACCTTCGGAGGCGTTTAGAGGACCTGAAGAAGAAGGTGCTCGCGGAAGTGCCCGGCAGCCGGGTCGCCCGGGACCAGTTCGCCCGGCAGTTCGATCTGGCCATCGACTTCCGGGAAGATCCTCCGGATCTCGGTTTCGAAGCGGCGGAACGGATCCGGCGGGTCTGTGAAGCCGAAGGGGCGGTGGCCAAGATCAGCTCGATCCACGTCAACGCGTGGTTCGGTAACTACGACAAGATTTCGATGACGAAGCTTTTTCTTCAGAGACTCTACGGACTGGATGAAGAACAGATCAAATCACAGGTGATCTTCTGCGGGGATTCTCCCAACGATCAGCCGATGTTTTCGTTTTTTCCCTTCTCCTGCGGGGTGTCCAACCTGAAGGACATGCTGGACTATATTACAGTACCGCCGGCCTACGTCACCGATGCGCGGGGAGGCGACGGCTTCGTGGAACTGGCGGATCTGCTCCTCGACGGCTGAATCCGGCGGTCCATCACGTACCGCTCACACCGCCTGCCGTACGACTTCGAACATGAAGATATTCTGCATCAGGAAAAGCAGGATGTAGCAGCTGATACCGGATACAACCGGAGTTGCAATCCAACCGAGACTGATCTTCCCGAGAAGACTGTACTTCACGTTCCGGCCGCCTTTGGCCAGACCGATCCCGAGAACCGCTCCGACAACCGCCTGAGAGCTCGACACGGGTACCAGGGGAAAGGACGGCAAACCCCTCGATGTGAGCCAGAACTTCAGGGCCTCCGAAGCGAAAACGAAGAGCACGATGGAATGGGAGAGGACGACGATGAGGGCGGCCACCGGAGAGAGCATGTAGATATCCGAACCGACGGTCTGCATGACCCCCTTTGAGTAGGTGACAATACCTACGGAGATTGCGATTCCTCCGAGAAGAAAAAGCATCTGAGCACTGGAGAAATGGAGCATGAATATCTCCTTTTCAGGAAAGGGGGATATAGGAACGAAGACCCCCATGACGTTAGCGATGTTGTTTGCCCCCAGGCTGAAGGCGCCGAATGCCCCGACGATGATCAATGCCGAACGGGTGTAGGCGTCCATACGTATAATGCTTATTGGAAGTTTGTTAATCATATATTTGGTAAGGAAATAGAGAATGGCGGCGATAAAAGCGGCCAGAACCGGGCAAAATACCCAGGTACTGACTATTTTTGACAAAGAGCCGTAATCCGTAGGTAGCTGGGCATAGAGGTTCCATCCGAGAATCGCTCCCACGATAGCCTGGGATGTTGATACAGGAAGTCTCAGCTTGTTCAGCCACATGACGGTTAGGGCGGCGGACAAAGCTACCGTGAAGGCCCCAGGCAAGGCATTGATGGATCCGAGCTTTCCAAGCGTCTCGGAAGCGCCTGCGCCGCTGGATACCGCTCCGAGGATGACAAACACGGAGGCGATGAGAGCGGCGACGGAGAAGCGCACCATCTTCGTACCCACTGCCGTTCCGAAGATGTTCGCCGCGTCGTTGGCCCCCAGGGACCAGCCCAGGAAGAGACCGCTGGAGAGGAGGAAGAAAATCATAAAGGGCTGGAACATCAAATCGACCTCTTGATGGAGTAGACCGAAAGCCGCTCCGCCACATCCTCGCAGTCATCGGAGAGGCCGGCGATGTAGCCGACAAAGTCCCGCAGGAGCATCTTCTCTGAGAGCCGGCTGATCTCCTCTGAAGCAAAGATAGCGCGTTTCAATGTCTCTTCGATCCGGTCCGCTTCGTGTTCGAAGAAGAAGACCTTGTGGATGTAATCCTGAATGACGTCATTGTTCTTGAAAAAGGCGTGGTTCGCCCTTACAAGATTCGAGAGGGACTCGACCGATGCTTCGGTAAGCTTTTTGAAATTCTCTTTGAAAGCGGGAAGTATGCGGGGTTTTTCAATGTCAAAATGGGCGAGCACCGTCTTGGTGGTGTCGATCACGTTGTCGGATGTCTCGAGCAACCCAAGGACGTCTCCCCTGGACTCGGGAATCAGCATTTTAGTATAGAGCTGGTAGCGGATCTCCCTGCGCAGTTCGTCGGCGTCTGCTTCATGTTTCTTGATATCCTTGAGTCTGCGCTGGAACTGTTCCATGTCGCCGTCGAGGTAGTCGTTGATGCCGGCGGCGAAGATGAGCCCTGCATCGGATATTTTGTCGAAAAACTGGGCTATCTGGGCTTCAATATTTCGGGCTCTATTGAAAAGTAAACTCATACTGCACTAATTCCTCTTTTGCACAGAATAATAATATTATGATGGAACTTTCCAGGAGAGAGTTACATCTTCTGATCCCCCGTAGTATCCTGATGGTAATTTTACTGCAATAGGTAATCATGAGCCATATATCTTAACATATTATTAACATAAATATAACAAACAAATTCCGATTTTTTTAATCTATACATAATGCATCCGTTAGAGAAAGGAAAAATTGTCAGAATTGCAGCGACCCGGGAC
>JBNGED010000234.1:0-4531 GCA_049975605.1 Sediminispirochaetaceae bacterium
CACCTGCTCTCTCCGGCGGGGAATCCTGCGGAGGTACCGGACAGACCGTCCGCTGACCTGGAAGCCGGCCGCGGAGATTCTTTCGATCCCCGGCTCTACGGTCTGGAACGCAATTCCTACGGGATATGGGAACCCCCTGCGGACTATGAGCCGTTCGATGCCGGCTCCGGAGAATGGACGATCGTCATCGTCCCCGGACTGGCCTTCGACCGGCGGGGCTGCCGTCTCGGCCGCGGCCGGGGATACTACGACCGCTGGCTGGCGGGAATACAGGACTTAGACGCCGCGGATACGTTCAGTCCGATCGGAATCGGCTATTCGATCCAGCTGGTCCCGGAGGTGCCCCGGGACAGGCATGACGTACCGCTGCCCCTGCTGATAGCCGGAACAGCGGTCATTCGGCGGCCAGACGCCGGTTGATGGCTTCGGCCGCTTTTCTCCCCTGCCCCATCGCCAGGATAACCGTTGCGGCCCCGAGAACGATGTCCCCGCCGGCATAGACCCGGTCTATGGATGTCCTCAGCTCATCATCCACCACGATGTTGCCCCACTTGTTGGTCTCCAGGTTATCGGTAGTATGTTCGAGGAGAGGATTGGAGTCGTTCCCGATAGAGACGATAACGGTATCGACATTGAGAATGCTTTCGCTTCCCTCGATCGGAATAGGACGGCGGCGGCCCGAATCATCGGGTTCACCGAGCTCGTAGCTCAGCAGTTCCAGGGCCTCTACCCGCCCCTTGTCGTTGCCCAGTATCCGCTTCGGATTGTGGAGGAACATGAACTCGATGCCCTCCTCCATGGCATGGTGGACCTCCTCCACACGGGCGGGCATCTCCTTCTGGGTCCGACGGTAGACGACGAAGACCTTGTCGGCCCCCAGGCGCATGGCGGTACGGGCGGCATCCATCGCAACATTGCCTCCGCCGAGAACGGCGACTCTCTTCGAATGATATATCGGCGTGTCCGCGTGATCCTCGTCGTAGGCTTTCATGAGATTGGAGCGTGTGAGGTACTCGTTGGCGCTGAACACTCCCACCAGATTCTCCCCTTCGATATTCATGAATTTGGGGAGTCCGGCGCCGCTGCCGATGAAGATGGCGTCATACCCGTCCTTGTCGATCAGTTCGGTCAGTTTGCGGGTCCTACCGACCAGAAAATTGGTCCGGATCTCAACCCCCATCTGCCTGAGAGTCTCGATTTCATCCTCCACGATCGCCTTCGGCAGCCTGAACTCGGGGATACCGTAGACCATGACCCCTCCGGGCTTGTGAAAAGCCTCGAACACGGTCACGTCATGGCCCGCCTTGCGCAGATCCGCGGCAGCGGTGATCCCCGCAGGCCCCGAACCTATCACGGCGACCTTCTTACCTGTAGGCGGGGCGATCTCAGGAAGAGATTTTTTCCCGGTCTCCCTTTCCCAGTCGGCGACAAAGCGCTCAATCCGGCCTATGGATACCGACTTGAGAGGGTCCTTCATTGCCCGGCCAACAGTACAGGTAGCCTGACATTGTGATTCCTGCGGACAGACCCTTCCACAGATAGAGGGAAGCAGACTGCTCTCCTTGAGGACCTGTATAGACCGCGCGTAGTCGCCCTCTTCGGCCGCCTTCACGAAGGCGGGTATATTGATGCTCACCGGACAGCCCTTGATACACGGGGCCGGATTGCACTGCAGGCAACGGGCCGCCTCAACGCGCACCTGGTTCTCATAGTATCCGATGGCTACCTCGTTCATGTTCTGAATCCGCTCCATCGGGTCCTGGGTCGGCATCTCCTGGGTAGGTATCTTCAGGCGGTCCTTCCCCTTCAGTTCCCTGCCTTCTATCTCCTGGAAAATTTTATCGGCATCCCGCTTTAATTCCTCGTTGGTCTTCATCTGTTCATTCCTGGCTTCCATCATGCCCCTCTCTTCCTGGCCCTGATCTGCTTTTCAAGCTGACACCCATGCAGATCCTGCTGCTCACGGTCCTTGTAGGCCCCGAGGCGCAGCATCATGTTGTCGAAGTCTACCTGGTGTCCGTCGAACTCGGGACCGTCGACACAGACGAATTTTGTCTTTCCGCCGACACTGACCCGGCATCCTCCGCACATACCGGTGCCGTCAACCATAATGGTATTCAAAGACACCACCGTCGGTACCTTGTACGGCCGCGTGGTCTCGGCGCAGAATTTCATCATGATCGGCGGTCCGATCGCCACCACCTGATCGGGCGGATCGTTCTCACAGAGCTCCTTCAGGGGTTCGGTAACCAGGGCCTTGCGTCCATAGCTGCCGTCATCGGTGACGATGATCAGTTCATCGGCAATGACCCGCATGTCTTCTTCCATAACCACGAGCTCTTTTGTCCGGGCCCCGATAATTATTATCACCCGGTTCCCGGCGGCCTTCATGGCCTGGGCGATAGGGTGCATCGGGGCCACGCCGATACCGCCGCCCACACAGACGACGGTTCCGACCTTCTCGATGTGGGTCGGCTTTCCAAGGGGACCGAGGACATTTTCGATGTAATCGCCCGGTTCGAACCTGGACAGCTCCGTGGTCGTCTTGCCCACGGTCTGAAAAATAATTGTTATGGATCCCTCCTCTGCATCCGCATCGGCAATGGTGAGGGGGATACGCTCTCCGTATTCAGTGTCCTTCTGGACTATCACGAATTGACCGGCCCGCCTCTCCTCCGCAATCAGGGGAGCTTCGAGCTTCATCTTAAAAACCTGTTCTGAGAGCTGGATTTTTTCAAGCACTTTGTTCATAGGTTGCCTCTCACAGTAAATATGGAGTCGTGGAATATCTTCGGGTAGAGCACAGATGTCTGAACGTCCACTACCAAACTCCTATTAGACCGTAAAATCGGCTTTTAGGCAACCCGTTCCGATTCGGAGTTCGAGATCAGATATTGCCTGTAACGGCATTGGTTATCTCCCTGGTGGAATACGTCTTTGTACTGCCGTCCTTCACGAGATCCGCTGGAAGTATACCTTCGCGTATGGTCTCCTCCACCGCATCTCGAATCGCTCCGGCCGCCTCTCCAAGATCGAGACTGTACTCACACATCATGGCCGCCGAAAGTATCTGGGCGATGGGATTGGCGATTCCCTTTCCGGCGATATCAGGAGCGGACCCCCCCGCCGGTTCGTAGAGATGTACCGCCGGCCCCAGCGAAGCGGAGGGCAGCAAACCGAGGGACCCAGGCAGCGCTGCGGATTCGTCCGACAGTATGTCCCCGAACAGGTTCCCGGTCAGTATTACATCGAATCTGCCGGGATTTATAATGAGCTGCATGGCGGCATTGTCCACGTACATGTGCTCGAGCTGTATTTCGGGATAGTCTGCGGAGACCTCCTCCACCACGTCCCGCCACAGGAGGGAACTGTACAGTACATTGGCTTTATCGACGGATGTGACCAGCCCGCGGCGCTTGGAAGCCGAATCGAAGGCGATCCGCGCGATTCTGCGTACCGACTCCGCATCGTAGATCATCGTATCCAGGCCGGTATCTCCCTCCCTGTGCTTCGGTTCTCCGAAGTAGATGCCTCCGGCCAGTTCCCGTACCGTCAGAAGGTCCACCCCGCCGTCTATGCGCTCCGCTTTGAGAGGAGAGAGACGGGATATGGAGGGATATATTCTCACCGGCCTGAGATTCGCGTAGAGGGACATCTCCTTTCTCAGCGCCAGAAGCCCTCCCCGCTCGGGCCGCTTCTCCGGCGGCAGGGCGTCCCACTTCGGTCCTCCCACGCTTCCCAGCAGGACCGCATCCGAAGCTCTGCAGATCTCCCGGGTCTCCCCGGGGAGAGGCTCCCCGGTCGCGTCGAGGGCCGCACCGCCGATAAGCGCTTCTCTGAATACGAATTCGACGCTGTACTTTTCCTGGACCCTGCGCAGGACCGCAAGGGCTGCATCCATGACTTCAGGACCGATTCCGTCACCGGCCAGTACCGCAATGGTGTATTTCATCCTATGTCCTCTCCTCGAAGACCCGCTCGGGAGCTATGTTGGTGGTGGCGTAGGAGAGCCATCCGCCGCTCTGAATGATCTGCTGCAGGAATTCCGGATAGGTATTGATGGGATACTCCTTTTTCTTATCGAGATTGTAGAGCCGTCCCCCGGTGAAATCTACCCTGATTCGGTCCCCTTCTCCGATCTCATCGACACGGTCCAGTTCAACGATCGGAAGTCCGATATTGATACAGTTACGGAAAAAAATCCTTGCGAAGCTCCTTGCAACGACGCACTGGATTCCCGCCGCCTTGATAGATATCGGGGCGTGCTCCCGGCTGGAACCGCAGCCGAAGTTCTCCCCCGCGGCAAGGATGCTTCCCTTTACCTCCGGATTCCGGCCGAAGCCTGGTCTGACGTCCTCCATACAGTACAGTGCGAGCTCCTCCGGATCCGAAGTCGACAGATAGCGGGCCGGTATGATCTCATCAGTATTTACATGGTCCCCGAATTTATATACATGTCCTTCTCTCAGCATGCGGTACTCCTATAAAAAGTCAATCATAAGCTTTTCAGAAAGCTCATAATTCAGCCGTT
>JBNGED010000235.1:0-4529 GCA_049975605.1 Sediminispirochaetaceae bacterium
AGCTCCCGGGCGAGATGGCTCATGTGCATTTCCATGGCGAAGATACCCTGGGGGGCTCCGAAGCCCCGGTATGCATCGGAAGGCACGTTGTTAGTGGCCACCGACCTGCCCCGGATCTTCACGTTCGGGATGTCGTAGACGCTGTTGACGGAGAAAATCGCCCTCTGAAGCACTACCATGGAGCAGCTCTCGTAGGCTCCCGCATTGATTTTCACATCGATATCCATTCCCAGGATATTTCCTTCCTCGTCCAGGGCGGTCCGGAAAACGACTTCGCTCGGATGGCGCTTGGGGGTAAAGCTGATGTCTTCGATACGGTCGAAAAAACATCCGATCGGTCTGCCTATTTTGCGGACAGCAACCGCCAGAGGGGTTCCTATGACATCGGGATAGTGCTCCTTGCCTCCGAAGGCCCCTCCGGTGACCGTCTGCTGTACCCGTATCTCTTCTTCAGGGGTTCCGAGGGCTCCGGCAACGGCGTGACGAAGATAGAAGGGACACTGCCCCGAGAAGTATATCCCGAGCTTACCGTCCTCCTCCGGCCCCGCCACCATGCCCTGGGGCTCCATGTATATGTGCTCCTGGTATCCCGTCTCCACACGGTCCTCGATTACCCGGGCGGCCTTCCGGAAGGCTCCTTCGGGGTCGCCCTTTGTGAGGTGATAATCCGAATAGAGATTGTCCTTACCGTGAATGGGTCCGCCCTTCACCTCGACGGCTTCCTGAATGGTAAACGCGGGTGTCAACTTCCGGTACCTGACCTTGACGCGGTCCCTCAGGCGATTGAGCTCTCCCCGGTCAGGTCCGACGAGAAGACCGATAGTCTGCCCGATGAAGCGGACCTCCCGGTCCGCGAAGACCGGCCAGTCATCGGTGATCATCTCGATCCGGTTCCTGCCTTCGGGAGGAATGTCCCGGGCATCCACATAGTAATATCCATCGGGGAGGTCCGGAACTTTGACATCTATAATTTCGGCCCGGGCCTCTTCGGAACGTACGGTCCGGGCATACAGCATACCTTCAAATGAGCGGTCGGCTATGTAGCGCGCGCTGCCGTCGGCCTTGGCCCTGGCGTCCACCCTTCTGATGGCGGTACTTATCTGGCTTTTCATATATCTTCCCTCATCGATGATTCCTCAATAATAAAATGTAGCGATGGATTCCCCCATGTCAAACAAAAACCGTCAATCCCCTGTCATTTGCGCGCGGCGGTCCCTGCCGGCCGGAAATCCCGGGCTTTACTTAATCCCGGGCCTCATAGAGATCTCCGTCGCACATTGGTTCTACGTCCCGCCTCAGATCTACGTCCCGCCTTAAATCTCCGTTGCACATTGGTTCTCCGTCCCGCCCTAGATCTCCGTCCCCTCGAGCACGAAGGGCAGAGCAGCATAGAAGGCGCTGCAGATCTCGAGATCGTCTACCCGGTTGACCTCGTTCGGGGCATGGGCCTGGTCTTCATCCCCGGGTCCGAAACCGATAGCGGGAATCTTGTGGCGGCCGGTGGTCGCTACAGCGTTGGTGGAGAAGGTCCACTTATCGACGACCGGCTCCTTGTTGAAAAGCCTGCGGTACGATAGCACTCCCTTCTGCACGATTTCGTGGTTCTCCGGGATCTTCCAGGTTGGGAAATAGAGCTCCTGGGTGTAGTCGGTCTGTTTCCAGCCCCGCTTCTCGTACATCGGCATCTCGACTTCGATCTGGTCTTCGCTTTCGCCGATGGCCCCGGAAATGTACTTCTTTACCTGGCTGATGGCCAGGTCCTTGTCCTCTCCCCAGGTGAGACGCCGGTCAAGATAGAGCATCGCCTGGTCGGGAACAGCACACTGGCTCGGTCCCTTCACCTGTATCTGGGAGACGACGATGGTACCCTTGCCGAGGAAGTTATCTTCATCCGGCTGAAGGTCCTTGTTGAGCTGTTCCATCGCCAGAGCGGCCCTGGCGGCCTTGTAGGCGGCGCTCTGGCCCCGTTCGGGGGCCGAACCGTGACTGGAGACGCCCTTGAGACGCACGATCATCTCCATCCGTCCCCGGTGTCCCCGGTATATGCGGCAGCTGGTCGGTTCGGTGGAGACGAAGAAATCGGGCTTCAGCTTCTCTTCCTCGATCAGGTATTTCCAGCACATACCGTCGCAGTCTTCTTCCATGACGGTGAAGGTAAAATAGACTGTGTACTTCCCGCTCTTGCTGTAGCCGAGGTCCTTCAGTATGCGGCCGGCGGTGATCATCGAGGCCGCCCCGCCCTTCTGATCGCTTGACCCCCGGCCGTGGACCAGGCCTCTGCTGATTTTCCCCGAAAAGGGATCGAACTTCCACTGCTCCGGATCTCCCACCTCGACGGTATCGATGTGGGCATCGAAGGCAATCGTTTTAGGACCGTTTCCGATACGGGCGACGACGCTGCCGAGTCCGTCGATCCGCACTTCGTCGAAGCCGGCTTCCTTACATATGGCGGCGATGCGCCGGCAGATTTTTTCCTCGTCTCCGCTGTAGGACTTGATCCGTACCAGCTCCGACAGTGTGTCCGCCGTATAATCCCGGTAGTGTCCGGCTTTCTGCAGAATCTGTTCTTTTAGTAACATTGTGGTAAAACTCCTTGTTGTTCCCTATTCGGGCAGATTGTTGATGGCATCCCAGAGTCTCCCGGCGGCTTCCCTGCTCGCCGAGAATATCTCTTCCGTATCGAAGGGGAACGAACGGTCTTCATAGACAGCCCTTCCATCCACGATCACGGTCCTTACGTCAGTCGAAGTCATTCCGAAGGCCATATGTCCGGCGATGTTCTCCGTTACGATCGGCGTCGGCGGCAGATAATCGGTGATGACGATATCCGCGGCGTATCCAGCTTCGATGCGTCCGAACCGTCCGCCGAAGTACCGCTCCAGGATCCGGTTCCCTCCGGCCAAATAGCGGAGAAAATCGCCGGGAGAGAGAGACCCCCGGGCATCCTGGTGTTTGAAGTAGGCGAACTTGAACTCCTCGAACATATCGGCGCCGATACCGTCGGTGCCTATGGCAATATTTTTATACTCAGGGAGAAGATGGTTGTATCCCACGCCGTTGTTCATGTTGCTCTTCGGATTGTGTATCAGGAAGGCGTCGGCTTCGTTGATGAGTTCGGCATCATGCCGCGAGAGGTGTACCCCGTGCACGATGATGGCTTTGTCGTTCAGCAGACCGAAATCGGCAAGCCTGTCCATCAGGTCCCGGTTGTAGTGCAGATGCGAATAGGAGACGTCGAACTTCCCCTCCCCGGCATGGACATGAAAACCCCGTCCGGTCTTCTCCGCGACATCGGCGATCATCTTCATTCCCTCATCCAGAATCGTGAAAGGTGCATGTCCTCCAACGGCGGCTTCAACCAGATGGGCCTGTCCGGCGGTTTTTTCCCGCTCAGCCTCTTCGGCGAAATCCAGGTTCTCCTCGATGCCTTCCAGCATCCCATCGCGTCCGTTGCGGTCGGTCACCTCGTAACAGGTCATACCGCGAAGCCCCGTTTCGACAAAGCTCTTCTTCACCGTTCGGAGGCTCCCCCGGATGTAACGGGGACTGGCATGGTGATCGATCACCGCGGTGGTCCCCGCCTTGAGGGCCTCGATGCAGTTGATGAGGGACGAGTAGTACAGCGTCTCTTCATCCAGCGCCCGGTCGAGCTTCCACCAGAGGTTCCTCAGGACCGACACGAAATCGGGGGTCGGCCCTACGTTGGCGATCATTCCCCGTGCCAGACCGGAGTAATAGTGGTGGTGGCTGCACACCAGGCCGGGAAATACAACTTTGCCGGCGGCGTCGATTACTCTCAAGGGGCCTTTCCTCCCCGGCCTCCCTCCATTGGTGTATTCTTCACCCGCTTTCGGCCCGACAGCGCTTATCCGGCTGCCTTCGATGACTATATCGACTCCGTTCAGCACCTTCTGAGGGTCGAACTGAAGGGCGGTTGCATTCCTGATGATAAGCATATCGGCTCCTCTACAGCTCTACTTTTCCAAGCAGATACCCGTATTTGTGAATTATCGTCTCGATCAGAACTGCCGCCCGGGGATCAACGATTCCGCGCGGCACTGTCCCCTCATCGCCGATCTCCGCGGTCTCCACCTTCCCGTCCCATCTGATCTGAAGCTCCCTATTATTCAGGAAAAAACCCGGGTTCAGGGATGCGGCAAAACCCTCTTCCGTGTTGAACAGGGTGAATTTGTCGCGGTACGGCTTGCCTTCCCAGGGACAGAAGGTCTCGCAGTTACCGCACTCGTTGCAGAAGGCGTCGATGTGAATGATCTGATAGTCCTGGGCAAACCCGGCATCCTTCGGCACGGCGACGGCGACATTCGCCCTGTTGGGACACACCTCGACGCACTTGTTGCATGTGTAGGAGCACTGCAGACATCTGAGTGCTTCATGACGGGCAAAGAGTTCATCCGAACCCGTTGCCTTGATACTCTCTGTCCGGATAAGCGCTCCCTTCCTCGGCAGCACCTCCTGTCGGACAATTTCGGCATTGAACTGCGGTACCCTGCTGATTCGCTTCCAGGCGG
>JBNGED010000236.1:0-4511 GCA_049975605.1 Sediminispirochaetaceae bacterium
TCGACTATACCGACACGCGCCACTTCGTACTCCTTTCCTGACTGTCCTCCGTTCACTTGTCCGCTGTTCACTATTGGTTCGACGTACGGAAGAACTGTACCGAAGAACCACCGGATCCTCTCCAGCGACAGGGGATACTCCTCCAGAATGATGCTCCGTCCATCCAGCAGAACGGGATCAATGCCATTCATGGACTTGATTCTTCCCGCGCCCTCTGTCTTGATCATGCTGCTCACGAGGTTGAGCCGCATTGTGAGATATAATGAGCGGGCGACTTCCGGGCTCGTACAGGAATACTTCCCGTTGACTCGAAAGACATGCCTCTCCTCCTCCTCTTCTTCTGAGGGTTCGAATGTCAGCCAGAAGCTTTCGAGCTCACTGAAGAGGCGGATATTCTCCACCGGTATATCGGGCTGTACCGCGTACAGCCCCATTGCGGCTGCATTCATTTGCAGGCGGACCTCTTCGGGGATCCGCTGCTCCGGTCCCCTGTAGATCCTCTGCAGTGCCTCTTCGATTCCGCCGTTGGATATACAGATCAAATCGTCAGTCACGAAGGAGAGCTGCAGCGGAGCTTCGAGATACTGCCACCATGCATAATCCCTCTTTACCCGTTCCCAGTCACGGCTGCCGCGCAGGGACAGGGCAGCTGCGGTATCAGGATACCTGCCGGCACCGAGAATGGTGTACATAAGTCCGTCTTCGCTCCAGAAGTAGTTGGCATAGATATTTTCAGTACGGTCCAGGATTTTTTTCAGAGACTCCGGATCCATACCGACTGCCTGCAGCATTTCACTGGTGAGCTGGTAGTCACGTTGAGGTTTTAACTGTAAAAAGATGCCGCCCTCTTTGAACAGGAGGGCGGAATAATCTCGGCTGATCGGAACCTGCCTCGTTACACAACTGCTTATGGTCAGAATGATAATAGCCGGGAACACAGCCGCGCCGAATACTTGCCTTCGCAGCCGTGCCGCCCCTTCAGCATACACAATCAGTCCGCCTTTACCAATCCTACTCTGCAGGTGTTTTCGCCGCATTCAACCGTTATAGGATCCCCCTCATCTTTCCAGTCGTAACTGACGGCGAGTGTTTCCTGCAGCAGATGGTCTTCGAAGGTCTCGACCGCCTTTCTGAGATTGTCCGGACCATCCAGGTAGAGCTGTATCCTGTCGGTGACCATCAGTCCGCGTTCCTTGCGCAGATTCTGTATACTCCGCACGAGGTCTCTGACGGCACCTTCGTGTTTCAATTCTTCGGTTATCTCGGTGTCGAGTCCCACCGTAAGTGATCCTTCGTTCAGTACTTTGAGATTTTCCTTCTCGGTCCTCTGAACGATCACGCCGTCGATTGTTAACTCGAGAGAATCGGCATCGTACTCGATGTAGAGGGTCGAACCTTCCATAAGCGACTGGATTTCACTCATTGCGAGGGATTCGATCTTACCGGCTACGGTCTTCATGTGTTTGCCGAGTTTCTTTCCCAGGACCTTGTAGTTCGGTTTGGTCGAGTAGATAACCAGGTCTTCCTCGTTTTCCTTGAACAGAACGTCCTTAACATTCAGCTCTTCACGGATAATATCTTCCATCTCGCGCAGGACACGCTTCTCGGTAGCATCCCTGGTCACCAGGTAAATCGCCTTCAAGGGCTGTCTGATCTTGAAATTGTGCATACTCCGGAGAGCCCTTCCCATCGATACCGCCTGCCTGGTAATGGCCATCTTCTGTTCCAATTCCAGGTCCCGGAGTTTGACATCGGCAAGGGGGTAATCACACAGGTGCACCGACTGGGGCATGTCCTTCGTGCGCAGGTTCTGATAGATCTCATCGGTAATAAAGGGTATGATCGGCGCGGCCACCTTCACCAGCTTCATCAGAACGCTGTAGATGGTGCTGTATGCCTGCATCTTGTCGGGATCATTTTCCGAACGCCAGAATCTGCGCCGCGACCTCCGAATGTACCAGTTGTTCAGGATATCTATGAATCTGATAATCGGATCGATGCTCTTCTGCAGATCGTAGGCTTCGAGCTGTTCCGTCACTTCAGCCACCAGCCTCTCTCCTTCCGACAGGATCCATCGGTCAAGAGGATTCTCCGGCGGCTCGGGGGTCTTTGTGTTCCTGCCCGCTTTGAATCCGTCGATATTCGCATATGTTACGAAGAAACTATACGCATTCCAAAGTGGGATCAGAACGTTTTTCAGTACGTCCCGCACACCGTCATCTGAATAGCGGAGGTCTTCCGCCTTGACGACAGCCGAGTGCATGAGGAAGAGGCGCAGCGCATCAGCCCCGAAGTTGTCGATGACTTCCACCGGATCGGAGTAATTCCGCTCCGACTTGGACATCTTCTTGCCGTCTTCCGCCAGCACCAGTCCGTTGGTCACGCAGTTCATGAAGGCAGGCTGATCGAACAGGGCCGCCGCGAGGATTGTCAGTGTGTAGAACCAGCCCCTTGTCTGGTCCAGTCCTTCGCATATGAAATCGGCCGGAAAGTTGTTCTCGAACCATTCCTTATTCTCGAATGGATAGTGGACCTGTGCATAGGGCATGGATCCGGATTCGAACCAGCAGTCGAGGACGTCGGGGATTCTTCGCATCGTTCCCTTCCCGTCAGGACTCGGCCAGGTGAGTTCGTCCACATAATGCTTGTGGAGGTCCGTAACCTTTTTACCCGACTTCTTCTCGAGTTCCGCTCTGGAAGAGATTACTTCGATGTAGTCCGAACCGTCGCATCTCCAGATCGGAATGGGATTGCCCCAGTACCGATTGCGGCTTATGGCCCACTCACGGGCACCTTCAAGCCACTTGCCGAATCTTCCCTTCTTGAGATGATCCGGAACCCAGTTGATCTTGTCGTTTGCATTCAGCATCCGCTGCTTTATCTTTTCCACGTCAACGAACCAGGAGGAAACCGCCCGATAGATCAGGGGCTTCTTGGTCCGGTAACAGAAGGGATAACTGTGACGGTACTTTTCCCGTTTAATCAGCTGTCCCTTCTCTTTGAGCATCTTCATGATCGGTTCATCGGCATCTTTTACGAACAATCCTTCGAAGTCGGACACTTCTCCGGTGAACCGGCATTCGGCATCTATAGGACAGATAACCGGTACATCGGTATCCTTCAGGGCTTCATAGTCCTCTTCACCGAAACCGGGAGCGGTGTGAACGACGCCGGTACCGTCTTCAGTGGTGACATGCTCCGACAGGATCGTACGAAATGCTCCCGTTGTTTGCAGCTGTGCGAAGTAAGGGAAGAGGGGTTCGTATTCCAGACCAAGGTAGTCCTTCCCTTTCTTTTCCTCGATTATCTGATACTCGTCTTCATTTCTGTAGTATGCCGACAACCGTTCTTTGGCGAGAATATAATTCTCTTCACCGTCTTTGACCTTTACATAGATGATCTCTTCACCGAGGGCAAGAGCCAGGTTGGAAGGCAGGGTCCATGGGGTCGTCGTCCATGCCAGGATGAAGGTATTCTCCGTATCTTTAAGTTTGAACTTGACCGTAACAGCGGGATCGACTACTTCCTGATACCCTCCGAGATTCACCTCGAAGTTCGACAGCGGGGTCGATAGGGCCGGGCTGTACGGTAGGATTTTGTAACCCTCGTAGAGCAGTCCGTTATCCCACAGTCTGCGGATTACCCACCAGATGGATTCCATGTAGTCGGGTTCCATGGTTTTATAGTCGTGTTCGAAGTCCACCCAGCGTCCCATTCTCTTCACTATACGTTCCCACTCCGACGTGTAGCGCAATACGATGGAACGACAGGCTTCGTTGAATTTGGCCACGCCGTAAGCTTCGATCTCAGTCTTGCCGGTAATGCCGAGGGATTTCTCGATCTCATATTCGACCGGCAGGCCGTGACAGTCCCAGCCGAATCTTCGTTCGACCTTCCTGCCCTTCATTGTATGGTAACGGGGTATAATATCCTTAATCGTGCCTGGAACAAAATGTCCGAAATGAGGCAGCCCGGTGGCAAAGGGAGGACCATCGTAGAAGACGAACTCCTCGTTTCCATCCCTCTGATCAATGGACTTCTGAAAAATATCATTCTCTTCCCAAAATTTCTGTACCTTCTCTTCCATTTCCGGAAAGCTCACTTTTGGGTCTACAGGCTTGTACAAAATTTCCTCCTCAAAATCCCCGTGTGTCATAAAGATGAAAGCATTCTAGGGAAAACTAATGAGAAGTGTCAAGAGACCTGAACATTCTCATCCCGTCCGGCCGCTTTCTCAACTTTGTGCTTCTCTGCCAGGTAGGTACGTTTGGCGAGCTGACTTCTGCAGCGGGTGTTCCCGTGGTCCGGCCGATACTCGTTGTTCAATTCCTGATCGAGTATGCGTGCTTTAACTGTATCGGCCCATTCTATGTCAAAAAGATCTCTGATCTCCTTCTGCAGCTGTTGATCGAATACGGGACATGTTACTTCAACTCTACGGTCGATATTTCTCGGCATCAGATCGGCAGATGAGAGAAATACCTCCTCATTCCCGCCGTTGCAGAAGATGT
>JBNGED010000237.1:0-4487 GCA_049975605.1 Sediminispirochaetaceae bacterium
CGCCGGCCTTCACCTCCAGCGAGACCTCCTGAAGCATCTTAACCTTCCCGTAGGAGGTCGAGACATTATCGAGCCGTAAAATTGATTTAGGATTTTCCAAGATACGCCTCCCTCACCTCGGTATTGGATTTTATCTCGCTGTAACTTCCTTCCGCTATCTTTTTTCCGAAATTGAAGACGATCACTCTCTGCGCGATGGAAGAGATCACCATCATATCATGTTCGATCACGATGACGCCGATGTCCCCCCGCTCCTCTTTCAGCTTCTCGATATCGTTCATGAGTTCCTGTGTTTCGGAGACGTCCATGCCCGCCGCGGGTTCGTCGAGAAGCAGAAGAACCGGTTCGGCGACAATCGCACGGCATATCTCGACCCGTCTGCGGTCAACGAGAGACAGATCCCGTGCCTTGCGGTAACAATTCGAAGCAAGCTCCGGATCGAAAATCGAAAGCACTTCTTTTGCTTCCTCAATCTTTTCACTGAAATCATTCATCAGCGAGCGGGGCCTGAACACCGCCGTCAGAAGACCGGGATTCTCCCGCATGAACATTCCGAGCAGCACGTTGTCGATGATGCTCATATCGAACCAGAGCCTGCTGGTCTGAAAGGTGCGGATGATACCCATCTTCGCAATATCCTGACAGCTCTTGCCGACGATATTTTCCCCCTTGAACTCTATGGAACCCGAAGTCGGAGTGTAAATGCCGGTGCTTACATTGAAAAAGGTGGTCTTCCCGGAACCGTTTGGTCCGATCAGGCCGAGTATTTCGTCGCTTTTCGCTTCGACCTCCACCCCGTTCAGCGCCTTCAGGCCGCCGAACTGCATGACGATATCCCTGGCAAGTAAAAGCGGTGCGCCGTTATTCTTCATTGTGCGCCCTCCTTTTCATGATATAGGAGCGTACCTTGAAGGGAATCAGTCCCTGCGGCCTGAACAGAAGCATGAGGATAAGGATAACGCCGTATAACAGCAGCCGGAAATCCTGGAATGCCCGGAACTTCTCGGGGATGATGATCAGGAGCGCTGCCCCTATTACTACTCCGAGCACGTTGTCCATTCCGCCCAGGATGACCATGCTCACGAACAGGAGCCCTACGTGAAATGTCATGCTCTCCGGTGAGACAAAGCCGACAAAATGCGCGTACAGCACGCCGGCGACACCGGCGAAGATGGATCCGAATATGAACGCATACAGCTTGTTCATGGTTATATTGATGCCGTAGCACCTGCTCGAGATCTCATCCTCCCTCAGCGCGTTCCAGGCCATTCCCATCCATGAGTAGTGGAAGCGCCTGGCCAGTAGAATGGCGATGAGCACGAATACGAGGACGAAGAAATAGTAGAAGAGGCCTCCCGGCAGGGTGGTCCCCAGGATCTTCACCGAACGGGCAAGGCTGAAACCAAAGACCTTCGGCTTCATGATTCCGGCAATCCCGTTCGGGCCGCCGGTCCACTGCATGTTGTGGACCAGTAGGAAGGCAATGTAGCAGAAGGCGATCGAAACCAGGGAAAGATAGAAACTCTTCGTCTTGAGCGTCGGGTACCCGAGGGCCAGCCCGAAGAGACCGGTAGTGACGATCGCGATCGGCAGGTTGACCCAGAACGGGAACCCGAAATTCGTAGACAGCAGGGCGGTGGTGTAGGCCCCGATGCCGAAAAAAGTGCTCTGGGCGAAGTTGACCATTCCGCAGCTGCCGATCTGGAAGTTCAATCCTACTGCCGCGATGATATAGATGAGGGCAAAGGTCAGTATATGCATGTAATATCCGCTCTTGAGAAAGAAAAACGGAAGGAGAACGATCAGAACGATCGCGATAACCATGGGACTTCTGTTTTCCCCGGAAAAAGAAGCGTCCATCATATCCGACAGCCGTCTGTTTTTCCTCATCAGAACCATAACGCCTACCACGATCAGCAGTATGATCACACTCGATAGAGCGGTCTCCGCCTTGATAAAGAATACGAGGGCGAGAAACAGAAAGACCTCGAATATCAGACTAGTGTACAGTATTTTTTTCCTATTCATATCGACCTCACACCTTCTCCTGCGTTACCCGCCCCAGGATGCCTGAGGGACGAAATACCAGGAACAGCAGCACGACAAGGAACGAAAACACATCTCTGTAGGGCGAAGCACCCGGAATGTAGGCCGCGGCAAAGGTCTCCACAAAGGCCATGACGAAGCCGCCCATTATTGCTCCAAAGATACTGCCCAACCCGCCGACAACAGCAGCCGAAAATCCCTTTATCCCAGCCATTGCGCCCATATCATAGCGGAACACGTTGTAATAGATGCCATTCATGAATCCCGCCAATGCAGCGAGGGAAGCCCCGAGAAAGAAGGTTATGGTTATTCCCCGGTTCACGTTGATACCCATCATCGAAGCGGCTTCAAAATCCTGGGAGATCGCCTCGATCTGCGAACCGATCTTGGTCCGCTTGATGAACCAGAATGTGAATCCGAACAGGATTGCGGTAGTGACTGCAATAATGATTTCACTTCCGGATACCGTAACGATCCCGAGATCGTATGTCGTCGTCCCGATCTCCAGAGGAAAAATCTGAGGATTCGAACCCTGGGGATAGATGTTCTTGAGAAGCTGCTGGATTACGATCCCGGCGGATGCGGTTATCAAAAGAGGCATGAATTCGTGGGATTTGCGTAACGGCCGAATGATCACTCTTTCAATAATCACCCCCACGAGTCCCGTCGCGCATACCGCCCCGATCAGTATAAGGAGGATGAGTATGCCCGACAGGGCCGATGATCCTGAAGCAAGACCGACCACAAGAGTCAGCAGGGCTGAAGAGATAAACAGAAATACCGCGGATATATCACCGTGGCAGAATACTACGATATTCAGTACACCGAAAAAGAGAGAAAAACCTATAGCGATGAGAGAATACTGACACCCCAGCATAATGCCGTTCTTTAGTTGAAGAAGGAAAATTGATTCCAAAAGCGTGCCTCCGTATAATCAATGAAGGAAGGCGGCGACAGATACATCGCCGCCTTCTGGTTAGTGAGGTTATTTACCCTGCAGCTCCCGTTCGCCGGTCGCATATTTGGATTCATCAAACTGAACGAATTCTCCATCCTGGCTCACCAGGTGGGAAACCGCAGCAAGGGTTGTCTGTCCTGTCTCGTCGAAGGTGTAAGTCCCGAAGATACCTTCGTACTCGATGTTCCGGATCGCATCTACCATCGCCGCCCGATCAGGACCCACTTCTTTCAGGGCATGAAGAATGATACCTGCCGCATCGTATCCATATGCCGTACGGGCGCTCAAAGCTTCCTTGTACCCGGCGTCTTTGTAAGCCTGTACAAAATTCGGCCATTTATCCAGAGATTCTCCACGGCCTTTCCCTACTACCAGGGTCCCTTCGGCATTCCTGCCCGCGACTTCATTGAAACGTTCCGTGTCGAGACCGGAGATGGCACAGAAAAGCATGTCGTCAAGACCGGCTTTGATCATCTGCTGCCGGATCAAGGCACCTTCCATGACGACGCCGCTGTAGTACAGAGCCTCGGGTCTCGGATTGAGCCCCTTTATCTTCGTCAATATAGCCATGAAGTCCGTCTCGCCCGTGTTGATTTCATCCACCGATGCTACTGTCACTCCCCGCTCAGCCGATTCCTGCTTGAAGTATTCGAGGGTCGATTTGCCGTAGGATGAGGTATCGCTGATCACGCTGAAGCTCTTGTATCCGAGATCATCGACGACCCAGTCAAAGAAGGCCCGCGTTTCGAGAGGAATCGTGACACAGATCCGGGTAATTTCATCCCATTGACTTCCATACTTGGCTGTAATGTCGGGGTGGATAGCGCTCCAGATTATCATGGGTACATTGTACTCGTGAAAAACAGGAATAGTCGCCAGGGCGACAGGACTGTTGAAGTGGCCCGCCGCTGCCACTACCAGAGGATCCGAACAGGCCTTCTGTGCCGCTGACACGCCCTGTTCCGGAACCGACCCGTCGTCGAGCGCCACCAGCTCGATCTCATAGGGGAAATCCCCGGATGCATTCACTTCATCGATGTGCAGTTCAAAACCATTTCTTCCATTGATACCCTGCGTTGCATTACCGCCGGTAAATGGAGCGATAAATGCAACTTTTACTACTTCCGTTTCCTGCTGTCCTCCCGCCCATATCGACATCGAAAAGGATGTCAGGAGAAGAACACCAAGAAAAATAACTGCCAGCTTCTTCATACACTCTACCTCCGCTTTATTGATTGATTCATTGTAGGGCCGTGAATTTTTGCTGTCAAATCAATATTGAAACTGCATTTCAATAGTTGGAATGATAAACCAATCGCGGGGTGATATTATGCATAGTTACAGTGATCTATGAATTAAGGAGGCTGCGTATTATCCCGCCGGGGTCCGGCGGGCAGCCGGGAACAGAAATAACAGCCGGGCCGTCATGATCCCGGGGGCAATGAGGAGATTGCGGAGCGCCGGCGCCGGATCGGGCTTCAGC
>JBNGED010000238.1:0-3783 GCA_049975605.1 Sediminispirochaetaceae bacterium
AGTACATAGGGACTGAACATCTTCTCCTTGCCGCCGTCAAGGAGACAGGCAGCGTCGTTCAGCGCTTCCTGGTAAAGAAGACCATAACAATTGAGAATATCCGCGACACTATCACCGAACTGCGCGGTACGAGCAGTGCGCGCAAGAAGAGTTACAGTCAGCAGCCTTCAGTAAAGCGGAAGGCTCCGCAGCACAACAGCAAGAATACGCCGACCCTGGATGAATTTGCCCGCGATCTCACGGAATATGCACGTGAAGGCAAGCTCGATCCGGTGATCGGCAGAGAGTGGGAAATACAGCGGGTGATTCAAATTCTCGCCCGGCGTACCAAGAACAATCCCGTGCTCATAGGCGAACCGGGTGTCGGTAAGACCGCAATTGTCGAAGGTCTGGCGCAGCGCATTGAGGACGGAAGCGCTCCGGAGGTCCTCATGGGCAAGCGGGTGGTAACTCTCGACATTGCCTCTTTGATAGCGGGGACCAAGTACCGCGGTGAATTCGAGGAGAGGCTGAAGAAGGTCATGAAGGAGATCGCCGGTGCCGGTAATGTCATCCTGTTCATTGACGAGCTTCATACGATAATTGGAGCAGGCGGGGCGGAAGGGGCGATCGACGCGTCCAACATGTTAAAGCCGGCTCTTTCACGGGGTGAGCTGCAATGTATCGGAGCGACGACCCACAACGAGTACCGTAAGTACGTTGAGAAGGATGCTGCCCTCGAGCGGAGATTTCAGACCATTTTTGTCGAGGAGCCGACGGTTGATGAAACCATCGAGATCCTGAACGGTATAAAGTCACAGTACGAAGAACATCACAACGTTATATACACGGATGTCGCCATAAAAGAGGCGGCCAGATTGTCAAGCCGCTACATCAACGGAAGGTTCCTGCCGGACAAGGCCATCGATCTGATCGATGAAGCCGGCTCGTACAAGCGAATCCACAATACTGTGCGTCCAAAGGAGTTGACCGAACTGGAAGAGGAGATCGATCGTCTTACCGAAGAGAAGATCAATCTCGTGAATAACCAGGACTACGAGAAGGCCGCTGCAGTCCGGGACACGGTACGGCAGCTGAAGGGCAGGGTCGAAGAGATCAAGAAGAACTGGAAGATTTCACTAAAGAGTGAGAAGAACACGGTGGATGAGGAGGATATTCTCAATATCATCTCCCATATGACCGGAATTCCACTTTCACGGCTTGCGCAGAGCGAATCCGAGAAGCTCCTGCATATCGAGGATGAACTGCACAAGACAATAATTGGACAGGATGAGGCCATCAAGGCTGTCTCGTCCAGTATCAGGCGTTCCAGGACAGGGCTTAATTCTCCGAACCGTCCCCTCGGTTCGTTCATTTTTCTCGGACCGACCGGAGTAGGAAAGACCCTGCTGGCCAAAACAATCTCAATGTTTTTATTCGGCAATGAAGATTCTCTCATTCGTATAGATATGTCCGATTTCATGGAGAAGCATAATGTAAGCCGTCTGGTGGGGGCGCCTCCGGGATACGTAGGATATGAAGAAGGCGGTATGCTCACGGAGAAGATACGGCGCAGACCCTACTCGGTCATCCTGCTCGACGAGATCGAGAAAGCCCATCCCGACGTCTTCAACCTGCTGCTGCAGGTACTCGAGGAGGGTGAACTGCAGGACAACCTTGGTCACAAGGTTTCCTTCAAGAATACTGTGCTCATCATGACTTCCAACGCCGGCGCCCGCGAGATATCGCATGAAAGCGCCCTCGGTTTCCAGTCCAAGGAAGGCATTATGGAATACCGGGACATCAAGGCATCTGCAATGAACCAGCTGAAGCGGACATTCAGGCCTGAGTTTATCAACCGGGTGGACGAAATCGTTGTATTCCAGAGCCTGTCCCGAGAAGAGGTTTCAAACATCCTCGATATCATGCTGTCTGAAGTCTCCCTTCGTCTGCTCGAGATGAACGTTATCATGGAGATCAAGCAATCGGTGAAGGACTTCCTCATCGACAACGGATACGATGCAAAGTACGGAGCCAGACCGCTGAGGAGACTCATCAGGAAGGAGATAGAGGACCCGATTTCGATGCAGATGCTGGAAGGCAAATGTACCAGCGGCACGCGGCTGGTCATAAGCATGCGGAAGGGCAAGGTCTTTTTTACATCGAAGAAGCCCGAGAAGATTCCCGACACCGCATCGGTCAAGAACTGATAGGTATAGAAAACGAAGATGCAAAAGTGGGCAGGTGCTTGTCATCCTGCCCACTTATTTTTTATTATGTTAAAAATTACACAACCGGAATACTACTAATGAATATGGAACTGTTTGTACTCGGGACCGGCGGTATGATGCCGCTGCCGCATAGATACCTCACATCGGTACTGCTTCGCAGAGAGGGAGACCTTTTTCTCTTCGACTGCGGCGAGGGGACCCAGGTATCACTGAGAAAATTAAACCTGCGATGGAAGAAGATAAATACGATATTTATCAGTCACACCCATGCCGATCATGTAACCGGGCTGCCGGGTATTCTGATGCTGTCGAGTCAGGTAGACAGGGAAGAGCCCATGTACATCATAGGACCCCCGAAGATAAGAGAATACGTCGAAGAGAATCGACGGGTCCTGGACATGTACATAAACTATGAAATAATTGTTCGGGAAATCGAGGAACCGGGGACCGTTTTCCAGGGAGACGGCTTCAGGGTTGATGCCTTCTGGCTACGGCACACCAAGCCGTGTCTGGGGTACACCCTTATCGAAGATGAAAGGCCGGGAGTGTTTCATCCGGAGAAGGCCATGGCACTCGGTGTTCCCAAAGGACCGATGTGGGCGCGGCTGCAGGGAGGGGAGACCGTCAGTCTCGATAACGGTGCGTCCGTGAATCCGGAGCAGGTAATGGGACCGAAGAGATCGGGACGCAAATTCGGCTTCGTAACGGATACAGCCTATTTCAGAGAGATAGCCCCGAATGTTGCGGATACGGATCTCCTGATCTGCGAGGGGATGTTCCGCAGCGAACTTGAAGAGAGTGCCAGAGACAAGCGCCATCTCACCTCTACACAGGCAGGATACATCGCAAGAGATGCAGGCGGGGTAGGTAAAATGGGTTTAATTCATTACAGTCCGCGGTATACGGAATACGATCTGCATCAACTGCTCGATGAGGCCAGGGAGGTATTCCCTAATACCTTTCTCACACGGGACAGACAGAATATTGATATTCCTTACAGGGAGTAGAGGAAAAGAAAGAGCAGGAGTGCTGCTCACGACTGAATATTTGCAATAAAGGAACGGTATTTCCCCGGGTCCGGCCTGAAGCCGATCAAATTCGTGGTACGGTCTTTCTGTGCCTTCTTGAGTGCCGCCGTGGCTTCTTCGGTGATCCTGTCATATGAAATAAGTCTTCCATTTCTGGAACTGAGACCGATAGATACATCTGCTGTTACGTGCTCTGCGGTCTTGAAGAGTACCCTCTGGAAATCGGAGAGTCTGGAAATACCTTCGTCAATATCAGTGTTCGGCAGAATGACCGCGATTATGTGATCGTTGTATTCAAACAGCAGATCATGAAAGGTGAAAAACTCGCGAACCTCTTCAGCGAGCCGAATGTACTGTTCACGGTTCTGAGACGTATCGCACCGCAGCAGAGCCAGTACCAGGTCCTGGTCGAAGGAAGCTGAACGGCGAAGCTCATTGTCAAGACGTTCTGAAAAGTACTCCTCGTAGCAGAGAAGACTGTCGGGAGTGTATATTTTCTCATCATGCCTCAATTCATGTTCAGAAGGATGAAGGACAGCTCTGTC
>JBNGED010000238.1:3793-4484 GCA_049975605.1 Sediminispirochaetaceae bacterium
TACGCCCGGAGGCGGTTCCGGAATTGGAGAAAGTCCTCTGGCTTATGATGATGGAGATGAGAAGAAGAACGAACAGGAGAAGCAGAAGAAGAAAAAATAACCTGGCAACAAAAAACGCCCGGTCATAGGGAAACACATCAAACACTCCTTCGGTATACATACCTTGCCGTGTGTCAATTTCATGAACGATCAACCTTTGAAAGGGATTAAACGTGGTCAAGACGATTTCAGAACGCACGGGGAGGGAAGAATCAGGGATCTGAACGTACCTCGGATTGCGTGCGTACACATACAGCAGGCGATCATCCTCGCCGTATACTATGAAGCTCTTTAGGGAGCTGTTCTTTACGAGCAGGAGCCGAAGGTTGTAGAGAACACCCCTGTCCATCTCTTCGAAGGGCAGCAGTACCGAAGATGCATATGAGCCGAGTTCCGGAAGAACACTTGCAGCGTTGTCGATGTTCCTACGGGTGTTCTGATAGATGAAGAAGCCAGACACGGCTGTGCCTGCAAGCAGAACAAATAGAATCAGCACATTGACTGCCGTGAGTGTAGAGTGTTTCATAGGCAACATTATAAATAAAAACCTCTGAAAGTGAAATCGTTTTTTAAAATATTGAGCCTTGAGGGAGCCGGGGGAAATAAATTAGAATTGTAGTATGATAGAAAAGCAGAGAAGAAGGGTCTTGCC
>JBNGED010000239.1:0-4479 GCA_049975605.1 Sediminispirochaetaceae bacterium
TCGCCCCCGACGATGATGAGCGGATCGAAATAGAGGGCCGGGCACTCCTCCCCCTCAACGGTGTAGTAGCGGTAGGTGTAGAAGCTGTCCTCTATGCAGTCGGGGTGCTCGCAGTAGGCGGTGAGGGGAAAAACGTCGGTGGCGGTCTCCAGCATGAGCCGGGCGGTGGAGTTGAAGATGTCCCGCCGGAAGTTGAGGATCAGGGCCGGAAAGATAAAGATCAGTCCCCGCTGACGGCTGGCATTGCGGACGACATACACCAGCCTTTCGTCGTAGAAGGAGGCTTCGTCGATGATCCAGGTTCCGACATCGGGGTGGTCCTGAAGGATGTTTTCAAGGCTGAAGGAGTCTTTGATTTTGGCGATGTGATGCCCGCACCGTTCGTAGCCGCCGCGGTAGGCAAGGGCGTCGTCGGGATAATCGGGGAACCTCCCGGTATCCAGGAGCGAGCGGATGAAAAAAACATTGCGTCGATCGGCGCCGTCTGTGGTGGTCCGGGCGCCGATGTAGCCGCTTTTGCCGCGGGCTACCTTCGCGTCCCGCCACACCCGTGCGGAGTACTCCGTCTTGCCGGACCCCATGGGACCGATGACCAGGATTCGCCGGGACTGACGGGTGAAATCGAAATGGTTGAAGGAGTGATGGACCCTGACGCTGGGAAAACCTAAACTTTTCAGAAAATCAAGGGTGCTGGGATCATTCTTTATTTCATACATGACTCTATACTAACTCACGGGAAAAGGCTTGACTATATCTTTTTTGATGTATATTTTTCGATCTATGATTGCCAGCTATCTGGAAACCCCCTCCTTTGTCCTGCTCTTCGCCGCAATGGTGTTCAACCTGACCCAGCGCTCCCACCAGGATCACGGCGAACGGAAGCGCTTCGCCTCTCTCTACGCGGCCGGTGTGTTCCTGTTTTTACATGTGGGCCTGATCGCGGTGCAGCGATTCTTTTCCGCTCCCATGGCTGATGGAATGCTGATTCCGCTTTTTCTCATAACCGGGCTGCTCTTCTGGATCCTCAGGGAGAAAATTTTTATTTTCCGGCTCAACTGCCGCGGGTGCGGAAGCAGACTGCCGATCACTACGACCCTCTACTATGACGACAACCTCTGTTTGGCCTGCCGGGAGCGGGCACAGCAGCCGTCCGATACAATTGATACCGCCGCGTCCGCCGACCTGGAAGATACGGATCCGCTCATCAACCCTCCGGACAAAAATCTGCTGGAGGATGTTCCCCGGAATGTCGACGAGTTTGACTGGGAGGCCTGGGAACCATCCGAGACGGCGGTGCTCTGTTACGTGTTCAAGGATGACCATGTCCTCCTGATCCACAAGAAGCGGGGTCTCGGCAGGGGCAAGGTGAACGCTCCAGGGGGCCGGATCGAAGCCGGCGAAGCCCCGGTGGAGACTGCGGTCCGCGAGCTTCAGGAAGAGGTGGGAATCACGCCCCTCTCTCCCTTCGAGGTGGCACGCCTGGCCTTCGTCTTCACCAACGGATACTCACTGAAGGGATATGTTTTTTTCGCCAATGACTTCCACGGGACCATAATCGAGACCGATGAGGCGGACCCCTTCTGGACACGCATCGACCAGATCCCCTATCACAGGATGTGGGAGGATGACAAACTCTGGCTGCCCCGTGCCATCGACGGCTCGTTCATCGATGCGCGCTTTATATTCGAAGGGGAAAATATGGTCAGCCATCATATCCATGAAGAATCCAGGGGCTGATAGCCAGGTCTGTTTCCAACCCTCGACCTGCAAGGTGAACAATGAACACACACAGAACTGAGGAACAGCATTCTACGCTTTATATCGTACTCACCCATTTCATGCTCCTTGGAGCATCGTTTTTCTGGGGGCTCAATCCGATGGTGATGAAGGTCGGGCTGCAGGAGCTCGCTCCTTTTCCCTTCAACACCCTGCGGCTGTTCTTCGGGGTAGTGATTGCCTTCCCCTTCGTACTGCTCAGCGGCGCCTGGAAACCGGTCCAGCGGAGGGATATTCCGCAGTTCATTCTCGTTTCCATTGCGGGATTCTTTGTCTTTCAGTTCTGTTATTCCGTGGGGGTCGATGCAACTTCCGCGAGCGTCGCCGCAATCATTCTGGGTACTCTGCCGATAAATGTAGCCGTCATTACCAGCCTCTTCAGGATCGAGCATCTCAGCAGGCTCAAGATCATCGGTATAGCCGCTACCTTCGCGGGGGTCATCATGATCGCTCTCGGGAAAAACGACGGGCTGGATATAGGGGACACGTACCTCTGGGGAGTGCTGCTGCTGCTTATCGCCGAGATCGGGTACGGGACCTTCACGGTGTCCATCAAACCCCTGACCGCGAGATATTCGACCAACCAGATCGTCTGCATCGTGATGAGCGTATCTCTCATCCTCTTCTCCCTGTACTCTCTTCCGGTCCACGGTGTACGGGTGTACCGCGATATCGCGCCGCTCACCTGGGGCAGCGCCATGTTTTCCGGGGTATTCGCCCTGGTGCTGGGCAATATCCTGTGGAGCACCGGGATAAAAAGGATCGGCAGCACCAATACCTCGGTCTACGGGAACCTCCAGCCGGTCTTCGGCGTCGGAGCGGCGATCCTCGTGCTTCACGAGACCCTCAGCTTCTTGCAGATCATGGGAGCGGCTGTTATCCTGACAGGGGTGGCCCTGGTAAACCGCAGGAGAACCGCCCGGAAGGCTGGATGACATGAAGTACATAGGGGCCCATGTGAGTGCCGCCGGGGGAGTGGAGAATGCTCCGCAGAACGCCGCGCGTATCGGAGCGAACGCCTTCGCCCTTTTCACGAAAAACCAGCGCCAGTGGAACGCCAAACCTCTCAGCGGGGATTCCATCGAGGCATTCAAGCGGAATCTGCAGGCCGCAGGCATCGATCCCAGCCACGTTCTGCCCCACGACAGCTACCTGATCAATCTGGGCAATCCGGACAGGGAGAAACGGGAAAAATCTCTGCAGGCTTTCATCGACGAGACGCGGCGGGCGGAACAGCTGGGCCTGCAGCTGCTGAATTTCCACCCCGGGAGCCACCTGGGCCGGATCTCCGAGGAGGATTGCCTTTCCCTCATCGCGGAGGGTATGAACACCGCCCTGACGGAGACGGACTCGGTCAGGCTGGTCATCGAGACAACCTCGGGTCAGGGGAGCAATCTCGGGTACCGTTTCGAGCATCTCGCCGATCTGATCGAGCGGTCAAAAGACCCGGAGCGGGTCGGTGTATGCATCGACACCTGTCATATATTCGCCGCGGGCTACGATATCCGGTCAGAGAAGGCCTATACGACCACCATGGATGAGTTCGAACGGATTGTCGGATTCGATAAACTGATGGGGGTCCATCTCAACGACGCCAAATCCGAACTGGGCAGCAGGGTCGACCGGCACAACATCCTCCGGGAAGGCAACATCGGGGAGACCGGGTTCCGGCTGCTCATGCAGGACCCCCGTTTCGACGACATTCCGATCGTTCTTGAGACACCCGATCCGGACCGGTGGCCGGAGGAGATCGAGTGGCTGCGCAGCCGGGCGGAGCCGTGAAGCCGGCCGCGTATCACAGCGGTTTATCACCCGTGATTCCCGGTGTACAGCCGGGCTGAGCAGTGAGCGGGAAGGTGCCACAGGTTGACAAAGCCCTGTCTTGGCGATATATTTGAACACCGAAATAGACTGGAGAGGTGTCCGAGTGGTTTAAGGAGACGGTCTTGAAAACCGTTGAGTCGCAAGGCTCCGTGGGTTCGAATCCCACCTTCTCCGCTACATAACATATGTGAATCTTCTGGAGAGGTGCGAGAGCGGTTGAATCGGGCTCCCTGCTAAGGAGTTGTACTCTTACGGGTACCGAGGGTTCGAATCCCTCCCTCTCCGTTTTTTGTCTGTGTGTACCCATAGCTCAGCTGGATAGAGCGTTAGATTGCGGATCTAAAGGTCGGAGGTTCGAGTCCTCTTGGGTACGCTTTTTCGGAGAGATGCGAGAGTGGTCGAATCGGGCGGTCTCGAAAACCGCTGTACCTTCGTGGTACCGAGGGTTCGAATCCCTCTCTCTCCGAATATATTCTGATCACTGGAGAGATGTCCGAGAGGCCGAAGGAGTACGCTTGGAAAGCGTATGAACCCTAACCGGGTTCCGGGGGTTCGAATCCCCCTCTCTCCGTTCTCTCCCCTTCAGTGTTGACGACCAGGTACTGTGCTATATGCGTCCGCCCAACTCCGTCAGGACCGGAAGGTAGCAGCGGTAAGCGGTCCGTGTATGAGACGCAGTTCACTTGGTTCGAGCTGAAGGGGATTTTTCTCTTTTTCGGTTGCGTATGATTAAAAGCAATTGTAGGCTGATGACATGTCGTATGAAGTAACCGCCACCCGCAAACGTCCGCAGGCCTTCGATCAGCTGGTAGGTCAGGATTTCGTCGTTTCCACCCTCAAGAGTTCGCTGAAGCTCGAACGGATCGCCCACGCCTACAT
>JBNGED010000240.1:0-4474 GCA_049975605.1 Sediminispirochaetaceae bacterium
TCGTTGATGATGGTGGAGATCGGCGTTCCGAGCTCCACTTCGATCAAGCCGGCGTTCTTTATTTTACCTACGAGAGAAAAAATCTTGGTGCCCGGGGATTCCCCGGTACCCATCTTCCTGAACTCCTGCGCCCCTTCCCGCACAATGAAAGGTACGGTGGCGAAAGTCTCGACGTTGTTGAGGACCGTCGGCTTGCCCCACAGGCCTTGTTCGGAGGCGTGGATGTACTTCTCGTTCGGTTCGCCGATCTTCCCTTCGATGGACCGCATGAGGGCTGAGGATTCGCCGCAGACGAAGGCTCCCGCGCCCCGCTTGATGGTGATGTCGAAGTCGAAGCCGCTGTCCAGAATATTTTCTCCGAGGAGCTTGTTCGCCCGCGCAGCGTCAATCGCCTTCTTTAAGTGATCGATGGCGATCGGATATTCATCACGGACGTAGATGAATCCTTCGTGCGCCCCGACGGCATATGCGCCGATGGTCATTCCTTCGATGACCATGAAGGGGCAGCCCTGCATGACGCTGCGGTCCACGAAAGCACCCGGGTCGCCCTCGTCCCCGTTGCAGATCAGGTAGCGGACCGGTTCGGGCTGTTCACTGACGCTCTTCCATTTTTTCCCGGTTGAGAATCCTCCGCCGCCGCGTCCGCGGAGGCCCGAATCGGTGATCAAGCCGATTATCTCGGCCGGCTGCATCCCGAGGGCTTTTTCCAGGCCTTGATAGCCTGCCCCCAGAGTGCGGTACTCGTCTATCGAGAGGGGATCGATCCGGCCGTTCACTGCGAGGACGACCTTTTTTTGATATTTGTAAAAAGGGATCTCCGAGGCTTTCTGCCCGGATTCGTGCACCTCGCCGCGGCCGGCAGAGGAAATGATATCCGGAACATCCTTCGGCCGCACCTTGAAATAGACGGTCTCTCCAGGCGATACTTCCACGATCGGTCCCTGCGCGCAGAGTCCCTTGCAGCCGGTGGGGACGACCTCGAACCAGTCCTCCTTCCGTTCAGCAAAGGCCTTCAGGACCTCCCGGTTCCCGGTTCCCTGACAGCCGATGTCGTTGCATACGAGGAAACGGACTTTTTGATCGGATGATTTACTCATGAGCAGCCTCCCCGCTCTGTTCCCTAAGGTCCCCGATGATCTTCCGCACTTTGGTGCGGGTGAGGTATCCGTAGAGCTGATCGTTGATTGAGACCACCGGCGCCATAGCGCAGGCCCCGAGGCAGTTGACCGTTTCGATGCTGAAGAGCATGTCCCCGGTGGTCTGTCCGGGTCCGATTCCGAGTATCTGTTCGAGTTCCTCCAGGATCTCTCCCGACTGTTTGAGATGACAGGCGGTCCCGTCGCACAGCTTGATTACGAAGCGTCCCCGTTCATTCAGGGAAAATGCCTTGTAGAAGGTCGCAATGGAATACGCGTACGAATAGGAGACGGCGCACATCTGCGCAGCCCTCTTCAGGTTCTCCCTGGATATGAATCCGTATGTGTTCTGGATGTCCTGCAGCGCCTGTATGATATCGGCGGGATTACCGGAATATTTTTCGAGCAATGTATCCAGTGTATCTGTTTTCATTTTTTTTTCTCTGTGTACTATCGGCGGTCTGCCGGGAATATATGGGAAAGGGGGCCGGTATCGGTGTTCCCTCTACCGGCCCTCCCGGATATTACGTGACAGAACCGCTCATCGAGGGGTTCAACCTGCAAACTTTATAGAATTCAGGCCCAGTTCCTTGAGCTTCTCCTTGCCCGGCACTCCGTTTTCGTCCCAGCCCCGCAGCGTGTAATACTTCGGGAGCATCTCCGGGGCCCTGGCGACCTTGCCTTTCATCGGACCCGCGGGAATGGGATCATTCAGGAGCCGCGGCGGAAGCATGTCATCGTCCTTGGTGAATCCTGCCTTGATGTTGAAGAGTTTCTCGAGGTTGTAGATCCGTTCGCCGATCTGCATGACCCTGGCTTCGTCGTATGCTACGCCGGTGAGCGCCGTCAGCTGCTCGGCAACCTCCTTGCCGCCCAGTCCGAAGGTGGTGAAGAGGCATATACCGGCTGAATCAACAGCGGCGGTGAGATCCTGGAAGATCTTCAGCCAGACCTCTTTATCCTTGATCTCCTGAGGATCGAGCTTCTGGGGCACGCCCAGAACCTCCGGAGAGATGAGGTAACCGCGGACATGGCATCCGCCGCGGTTGCTGGTGGAGTACTCCAGGCTCATGCCCTGTACGCCCCGGGGATCGTAGGCCGGCATCTCCTGCTTCTTGACCGACATGGAAAGCTCAGGATGGCCGTACTTTTCCGCCATGCGGTAGCTGCCTTCGGCCATCAGCTTCCCGAAGCCTTCAGCTTTGCCCATCATTTCGGTCAGTTTGACGATGGCGCTGGCGTCGCCGAAGGGGATCGGCATGCCGACATCCTTCTCGGGAAGGTAGCCCTTCTCGAACAGCTCCATGGCGCATCCGACGGTCGAACCGGCGGATATGGTGTCCAGGCCGTAGAGGTTGCAGAGATTGTTGGCCTTGATGATGGCCTCCATGTCGCTCACTCCGCACTGTGCGCCGAATGCCCATGAGGTCTCGTATTCCGGGCCTTCGCCGTAGGACTCGAATCCTGCTTTGGTGGACTTCGTCACTCTTCCGCAGGCGATGGTGCAGCCGAAGCACCCCTTGTTCTTGATCAGCTGGTGCTCGCGCATATATTCGCCGCTGGTGATATCGGCCCCTTCGAAGACCGCCTCCTGGAAGTTCCTGGTCGGGTAGGCTCCGGTCTGGTTGATAATGTTGACCAGGATCGGGGTGCCGAGAAGGGGCAGCCCTTCGCCGGTGACCGGGTGGTCGGCGAGCTGCTTGCGGATCCGCAGGGCGGCTTCCCGGATTGCTTCGGGATCGGCGGGGCGCACGGCTCCGGATCCTACGACGGCAACCGCCTTCACCTTCTTGAAGCCCATTACGGCTCCGACGCCGGAACGCCCTGTGGCGCGGTCTTTGTCATTGATTATACAGGCGATCCGGGCGAGATTCTCACCCCCCGGGCCTATGCAGGCTACCTTCACGTCCGGATTGGTCTCCTGGACGATGGTGTCGGTTGCATCGAATGTGTCTTTGCCCCACACATGAGCAGCGTCGCGCAGCTCCACCTGGTCATCGTTGATGTAGAGGTAGACCGGTTTTTTGGATACCCCGGTGAAGATGATCATGTCATAGCCTGCGAACTTGAGCTCCGGACCGAAGAGGCCCCCCGAGTTCGAACCGGCGATGGTCCCCGTCAGAGGTCCCTTGGTCACTACTTCAAAGCGTCCGGTCGAGGTTCCGAGGGAACCGGTGGTCGCGCCTGTCGCGAAGATCAGGTTATTTGCGGCGCTGAGGGGCTCGACGTTGGGACTCACCTCCTCAACGAAGTACCTTGTTCCAAGTCCACGGGCTCCAAGATAATCTTCCGCCCACTGCTTGTTCAGGGCCTCTTTCCTGATTTCACCGCTGCCCAGGTCCACCCTGAGGATTTGTCCTGTCCATCCATACATCATGACACACCCCCTTCGGCGAAAACCGTCTCGAACCGCTTGGTCATCATTTGTTTGCGTGCACGGGTGTCCTGGTTGGCAGGTACCCACTGTATCGCGTCGGTGGGACAGAACAGTGCGCATTCCGGCTCTCCTCCGCAGACATCACACTTGATGACCGTACTGTTCTTCCGGTCGTAGGTGATGTTGCCGAAGGGACAGGCCGATACGCACATCCGGCATCCGATGCACTTTTTCTGATCATACTCCACCACACCCGTCTCTTCGTTCTTGGTGAGCGCGTTTACGACGCAGACAGCCGCGCAGGCCGGATCGTCGCACTGCAGACAGGTGAGCGGGATCGAAAACTTCAGGGGTGTTTCAAACACCGATATACGGGATAGTGTCCGACTAAACACCCCCCCATGCTTGAGCGAACATGCAAGTTCGCACGAATGACAGTCGATGCAGCGTTCCGGCTGCAGCAACAGCACTTTTTCCATTTTGCCCTCCTCTTCATATTTCAACCTCCACCGCCGGGCGGAAACAGGGCGATCTGGTCGCCGCTGCTTATTGGCGTATCCAGCCCCTCGAGATGGAGGATGTTGTGCCCGTTGACCAGGATGATAGTTCCCGGAATGATCTCCTTCTGCGGATTGACCAGCTTGTGGAGGAAAGGCTGTGCGATGCGCTGCTCACAGAGCTGGAGAAGATCTCGAACTGTTGAAGAGGTAATGTCGAGCTCTATTTCCGCCTGCCGAAGAAGTATCCGAAGTGTTGTAAAGAACTTTACTGTAATCATTTTTCTTTTTTACCGTTCTAAGGATATCCCGGCATGGCTGCCCTGTCAAATCATTTTCTCATGATTGGTGACTGCACCTGGACGGATCTGCGGCGCAGGAAGGATTCTGAAGCGGCTTTGTTACAGTCCGGCGGCGTCTGTAAGCCTGGCGGCATCTGTAAGCCTTGCGGCGTCTATAAGCCT
>JBNGED010000241.1:0-4465 GCA_049975605.1 Sediminispirochaetaceae bacterium
CTTTTCGCGGAATAACGTACGGCATTCCGCGCTTAAAAAAGTACCGTTTCGGGGACACCAAGCAAACAGAGAGGTATTATCGATATGATCAAAGCCGGATCGTTGGAAAAGGGGATGGCCATCCTCATCAAGGGAGAGCCCTATGTTATCGTGGAGCGGGAATTCGTCAACCCCGGGAAGGGCTCGGCCTTCGTCAGGACCAAGCTGAAGAATCCCACCACCGGACAGGTGCTGCGGGAGACCATGAAAAGTCAGGACCAGGTCGAAGAGATCGTCGTAGAAGACAAGAGTTGTCAGTATCTCTACGCCGATGATGAGAGCTATCACTTCATGGACCTGGAGACTTACGAACAGTTTGAGATTCCCGTCAAGACCTTCGAGGACTACCGATATCTGATGAAGGAGGGCGAGACCTACACCCTGGTGATGTGGGAGCACCGCCCGCTCGACATCGAGATGCCATACAAGGTGGTCTACACTGTCACCAAGGCCGAAGACGCCGTCAAGGGAGATACGGTCACCGGCGCCACCAAGGTGGTGGAGGTAGAGACCGGGCTCAAGGTAAAGGTCCCCATCTTCATCAAGGAAGGGGAAAAAATCCTCGTGAACACGGAGACCAAGGAGTATGTGGAGCGGGTGAACAGCTGAGTCATCCGGACCGCCGTTAAAGAGCGATGAGTCAGATACTCACACGCTACGCGAACAAGGAGGTCCCGCTGCAGTACGAAGGGCGACGGATCTCCTTTTTTCTCTCCCAGGCGCTGTTCAGCAGTTACGACATCGATCGGGGAAGCCGGCTCCTGCTGAAGAGCATCTCCGGAACCGTCGATTTCAGCAGGACCCGCCGGGTTCTGGACATCGGCTGCGGAGTGGGAACCCTGGGTCTGACCCTTAAAAAAAAGCACCCCCATATAAAATTGGTCCTGCAGGACCGGGACGCCCTGGCCGCCGAATTTACCCGTATCAATGCCGAACGGAACGGGATCACCGACATCACCGTACTCGGCGGCCTGGCCTTTGAAGGTCCGGAATTTGAAAGGCCGTACGAGCGGCTCTTCGACCTCATCGTCTCGAACGTTCCCGCCAAAGTCGGTACACCGGTCCTTCGTCACTTCTTCCGGCGGATGCTGGAACATCTCACCTGTCGGGGATCGGCTGCGATCGTCGTGGTCAATCCGATCGCCGATATCACATCGGAAATGCTGATGGAGTCCGGGGCCGTAATCTCCCTCTTGCAGAAAGCTTCGGGACACACGGTGTTTCACTTCACTCATGGGGAAAAAAGAGCGCCGGCGGCAGATATACGATCCGACGGGATATCTTCCGGCGGCGGCTCAACCGCTGAAGAGGAAGCCGACGGTCCGCGGACCAGCAATCTGCCGCACTGCCTGGAGCCGTACATTCGGTCCCGCATACCATGCACTGCCGCCGGTGTCGAATACGATCTCGATACCGTCTGGGGGGAGGCCGACTTCGACACCCCGCCCTATACAGCCTCCCTCGTCGCCAAGGCCCTGGGGTCCATCCCTTCTCAAGCCTCTATCACCTTCTGGAATCCCGGGCAGGGACATATACCGGTACTGACGGCGCTCCTGATGCGGGACAAGGGGGCTGAAACCCTGCATGTGTGCTGCGCCGGCCGCGACATGCTCGCCCTTCGGATCACCGCGCATAATCTCCGCCGCAGCGCAGGTGTCCCCGAAAGGGACCTAACGCTGCAGCACACCGCCGACCCGGTGTGTATGCACGGGCTCCAAGCCGCCCCCGGCACCTTATCCGCCGACCTCCAGGACCTCCTGGTGATAGAATGCGAGAACCTCGCCGGAGTGCCGAATCCAGAAGCAGTCCTCTCGGCAGCGGATAGATTGCTGCGCCCGGGAGGATTTCTGCTGGTATCAGGGAAAAGCGCCCACATTCACCGCTTTTTCGCCTGTAAGAGCCCTTTTACCCGATGTGGGGGAAAAAAACACCGCGGCTACCGGGTAGTTGTACTTAATCGCCTCTAACCCATTTTACAATTTTTGACTAATACGATATAGTTAATTGAGATTCAAAGAACAACACACAGGATGGAAAGATGCGAATAACAACCAAAGGAAGATATGCATTGCGGGCTGTCCTGCAGCTCTCCATGCAGGAGGAGAATAAGCCGGTATCTATCCGAACTCTTTCAGAGCTGGAAGAGATCTCTGCGGAATTCCTGGAACAGATTTTCTTCCGCCTGCGCAAAGCGGGGCTCATCAGTTCGACCAGAGGACCGGGAGGCGGCTTCCAGTTAGTGAGAACACTCGACAATATTACTGTGGCTGAAATATTCGAGGCAGTCGGCGAGGAGCTGCATTTTTCGCCGTGTACTCTCGATGACGGCAATCCCTGCAACCGCGAGCCGTTCTGTCCCGCCCACAGCTTCTGGGAACACACCTACGCCATGTTCAGGGTGTATTTTAAACAGGTTACCCTGGAGGACATTGTCAACAAGCGTTATCCGGAGCAGATATTCGCACCGATCGAGAATGTAAGTAAGTAGCGGTCCGCACCTGTGCGTTCCTAGTCAGGGACGCTGATGAAGATCCAGCTGGGGAAATGGTATTTCGATACCGTTCAGCTTGAACTGACGCCAGATTTCCATATTGTTCCAGTGATGGGCCTCGAATTTATCGTTGGTTGATCTGATCCAGGTATACATTGTGAAGTTTATACTCGAATTCCCGAATTCCTTCAGGTATACCCAGCACTTGTTTTTATCCATGCGGTAAGGATTCCGCTCGGCGATATCCAGCAGGACCTTCATCACCAGATCCAGATCGCTGGCATATGCGACTCCGATCTCGTTCTTGATTATTACGGACGGATCGTAGAAGGAAAAATTGTGCACCGTCTCCTGCACGAGATGGGAATTCGGTACGATGATGCTCTCGTTCGTGAGGGTGTTGATAACCGTGGAGAGGATACGGATCTGCAGTATGGTCCCCTCCGTGCCCTGCACCAGCACCCGGTCGCCCTCCTTCACCGGCCGGGTAATGATGATGACCAGTCCGGAAAAAAAGTTGGACACCACATGCTGTAGTCCGAAACCAAGCCCTATTCCCAGTACCCCAAAGATTACGGTTAGTGCGGAGAGGTCTATTCCGATGATCGACAGCCCGATCAGCAGGACTATCACCATCACCGCGTAGCGGGTCAGGTTGACCGCAGAGAACTGCTGACCTTCGTCCAGTCCCATTCGTCCGAGCAGGGACTTGCGCATCATGCTCCGGGACGCCCGGCCGGCCCAGGCGGCCAGATAGAAGACCGGTATGGTGAGAATCAGGGTTACGAAGGTCACCCGGGTGTTCCCCGACGTGATCAGCGGCTGATTGAGAATCGCGTAAAAACTGCTGATGTACTCGAAGATCCTCGCTCCGAAAAGACGGCCGATCAGCATTCCGGCTGCTGTGATGTAGACCAGACGCAGCACGAGCCGCACCCAGTGGAGGATCCGGGTCCCGGTCGTTTCAGCCAGAGAACTGCGCTTCAGAACGCGCCTCAACGCGACTACGATGATGCGGTACACCAGAGTGAAAAAAATCAGGGGCAGGAGGAATTCGATCAGGAGGGCCGAAAGATCGAAGGGGAGTTCGAGTGTTCCTATCTTCAGCGGTGATAAAAAAATGGCATCGATCAGCGCCGCGGTATCCATTATGTTACATATCTATCATTATTGGATGAATATATCAAGCAGAAAAAAAGGGGCGCTTGTCCAGGAAACGCGGCCGATGGTACAATGCCCGTATGAATGACACAAGCAAACCGGCCCTGCCTTACGAACAGCTCCGAAAGGCCGCCGAAGCCATACGGAACGCCCGCTACTGCACTGCCTTCACCGGCGCGGGCATAAGCGTCGAGAGCGGGATCCCCCCTTTTCGCGGCGAAAACGGGATATGGAATACCTACAATCCGATCGTCCTCGACCTCGGCTACTTCTATCAGAACCCGAAGGAGAGCTGGAAGGCGATCAAGGAGATCTTCTACGAGTTCTTCGGGCAGGCGCGACCCAACGCCGCCCACACCCTGCTTGCCGAGATGGAGAAACATGGTCTGTTGAAGACGCTCATCACCCAGAATATCGACAACCTGCACTATGAAGCCGGAAGCCGGGAAGTAGTTGAATATCACGGCAATTCGAGGACCCTCGTGTGCCCGCGCTGCGGAGCCCGTACGGATGCGGTGGAGGATGTCTTCGAGAAGCTCCCGCCCAGATGCAGCTGCGGAGGGGTCTGGAAGCCGGACTTCGTCTTCTTCGGCGAGTCCATCCCCTTCGACGCCTTACAACGCTCGGAGGAAGCCGCCGAACGGACCGACTGTATGCTGCTGATCGGTACCACCGGCGAGGTGTATCCGGCGGCACTCATACCCAGAGAGGCGGCGAGAAACGGCGCCACCATCATCGAGATCAATCCCTCACCTTCCCTCTACACCCACGAGA
>JBNGED010000242.1:0-4405 GCA_049975605.1 Sediminispirochaetaceae bacterium
ACGTTCGTCTGCTATCGATCGTCGCATCGATGATAGCACAGGCAGTCCGGCTGCGCAGACAGGTCCAGGAGGAGAGGGAGAAGCTCCTGGCGGAGAACCGCCGCCTCAAGGACCAGCTCGAAGAGCGCTTCCGGCCGAAGAACATCATCGGCAACAGCACGGCAATGAAGGAGGTGTTCAACCTCCTTGCACAGGTGTCGGGAAGCGAGGCCACCGTTCTGATCCGCGGTGAAAGCGGGACCGGCAAGGAACTCATCGCCCAGGCAATTCACTACAACAGCCCCCGGGCGGACCGTCCATTCGTCAAGGTGAACTGCTCGGCGCTTCCGGAAGCGGTTATCGAGAGCGAACTCTTCGGGCATGAGAAGGGCGCCTTTACCGGCGCTGTTCAGACCCGTAAAGGGCGGTTCGAGATGGCCGACGGCGGCACGGTTTTTCTCGATGAAATCGGAGACCTCCCCCCTTCGATCCAGGTGAAGCTTCTCCGCGTTCTCCAGGAGAGGGAATTCGAAAAAGTGGGAGGCAACAGGACCCAGCGGGTCAATGTCCGCATTATTACCGCCACCCACCGCAACCTCGAAGCGATGCTCCAGACGGGAGAATTCAGGGAAGATCTCTACTATCGGCTGAACGTGTTTCCGATACATGTACCGCCGCTGAGAGAACGAAAGAGCGATATCACCCTGCTTGCCGATTATTTTGCCGAGAAATACAGCGCGCGGAACAACAAGCAGATCCGGCGCATCTCTACACCGGCCATTGAACTGCTCTCAATGTATCACTGGCCCGGCAATGTCAGAGAACTGGAGAACTGTATCGAACGGGCTGTTCTGCTGAGTACGGATGAAGTCATCCACGGGCACCATCTGCCGCCGACACTGCAGTCAGCCGAGAGTACCGACACCAGGCTTCATACCACTCTGCAGGAGGAGCTGGAAAATTTTGAGAAAGAGCTGATACTGGATGCTCTCAAATCAGCCAAAGGAAATGCCGCCATGGCCGCCCGTAATCTGGGTATAACCGAACGAATCATGGGACTGCGAATCGCGAAATATTCTATTGATCCCAAACGGTTTCGGTCGTAAATTTATCCTATGCCGATAAACCTATGCCGATAAGATAAGGAGCACATATGTCAAATCAGGAAGAAAAGCCGCTGCCTGCCGGGAAAAATGCCGGAGGATCCCCTGGTATCGTCAGCAGCCGCTACGGCCAGGATCCCTCCTCCATCTGCTGGGGCTTCGCCGAACATCTGAAATACACCCTGGCGGCCGACAAGTACAACGCCACCCGGAGAGACAAGTTCATGGCCCTCGCCTACACCATCAGGGACCGTATTATGCACCAGTGGATGAAAACCAGGCAGACCCACCATGAGAAGGATGTGAAGAGGATCTACTACCTTTCCATGGAATTCCTCATGGGCCGCGCCATGGGCAACAACATCATCAACATGCAGCTGAAGGATGAGGTGGATGATGCTCTCATGGAGCTCGGCTACCGCTACGAGGAACTCGCCGATCAGGAGGTCGACGCCGGACTTGGGAACGGCGGCCTCGGAAGGTTGGCCGCCTGTTTTCTCGACTCCATGGCGACCATGGACCTCCCGGCCTACGGCTACGGTCTGCGATATGACTATGGAATTTTCAGACAGCAGATCGAAAACGGCTTCCAGATCGAACAGCCCGACGACTGGCTGCGATGGGAAAATCCCTGGGAGATCGAACATCCGGAGCATTCGGTAAAGGTACACTTCGGCGGACGGGTTGAATCGGGCTATGAGAAGGGCCGGCACGTTTACCGATGGGTCGACACGCAGCAGGTCATCGGCATACCCTACGACATGCCGATCGTGGGATACGGAGGAAATACGGTAAACACCCTCCGTCTCTGGTCCGCCCGGGCGGCGGAAGAGTTCGACTTCGAAGACTTCAACGCCGGCGACTATGTCGAAGCGGTCAGCGCCAAAGTCATGGCGGAGAACCTCACCAAGGTCCTCTATCCGAATGATAAGTTGTACCTTGGGAAGGAATTGCGGCTCAAGCAGCAGTATTTCTTCGTATCCTCCTCGCTCCAGGACATCCTGCGCAGATACAAGCGTTCGAAACACCCCTGGGAGGAGCTGCCCAATTTTGCCGCCATGCAGCTCAACGATACCCATCCCTCTCTGGCCATCCCGGAACTCATGCGGCTCCTGACCGACGAAGAGGGGCTGAAATGGAACACAGCCTGGAACATAACCACCCGCTGCATGGGATATACCAATCACACGTTGATGCCGGAGGCCCTCGAGAAATGGCCCGTCCCGATGCTCGAAAATCTTCTGCCGCGGCACCTCCAGATCATTTATGAAATCAACCACCGTTTCCTGCAGAAGGCAATCACCGTTTTTCCAAAGGATATGGAAAAAATTCAGAGGGTAAGCCTCGTGGAAGAGTCGGTGCCGAAGCAGATTCGGATGGCGTATATGTCCATCGTCGGTTCCCACTCCACCAACGGAGTCGCCCACCTGCACACCAAGCTCCTCCAGGATCGGCTGGTTCCCGAGCTGGCGGCAATCTTCCCTGAACGGTTCAACAGCAAGACCAACGGCATCACCCAGCGGAGGTTCCTCCTGCATGCCAATCCGCCGCTGGCCGATTTGATAAGCAGCACGATCGGCGACGGGTGGATTACCGACTTTGCACAGATATCGAAGCTTCTTCCCTACGCTGAGGACGGGGATTTCAGGGAAAAATTCGGCGCTGTAAAAAAAGCGGCCAAGGAGAAACTGGCCGGATACATCCATCGGCAGTACGGCTTTACGGTCGATCCGGAGAGCATGTTCGACGTTCAGGTCAAGCGTATTCACGAGTACAAACGTCAGCTTCTGAACGCTTTTCACATCGTTATACTCTACAACCGGATGAGGTCCGGCAATCCGGCGGATTTTTTCCCACGAACGTACATCTTCGGCGGCAAGGCGGCCCCAGGCTACACCATGGCCAAACTGATTATCAAATTCATCCACAACATCGCCAGAGTCATTAATTACGACGACCATCTCAAAGGGCGTTTGAAGGTCCACTTCCTCCCGAACTACAGCGTTTCGCTTGCCGAGAGGCTCATTCCGGCCACCGATGTATCAGAGCAGATCTCCACTGCCGGTACGGAGGCTTCAGGGACCGGCAACATGAAGTTCATGTGTAACGGGGCCCTCACGATCGGGACCATGGACGGTGCAAATATAGAGATAGTCGAGGAGGCCGGACGGGAGAACGAGTTCATCTTCGGACTCGACGCCGATGAAGTGGCTGCCCTCGCCCCTCATTATGATCCGTATACGTACTATGCCGGCGACCAGGAGATAAAAGAGGCTGTTGACTTAATCTTCTCAGGCCATTTCAACTTCGGCGAACCGGACATTTTCGAGCCGATCCGTCAGGCACTCTTTGAACAGGGTGATCCGTATATGCACCTCGCGGACCTGCGGTCCTACTGCAATGCCCAGGACCAGGCTGCACAGCTGTACCGGGATGACAAGGATGAATGGAACCGGCGGGCGATCATTAACATCGCCTCCTCCGGCAAGTTCAGTTCCGACCGCACAATCGCTGAATATGCCCGCGATATATGGAAAGTGGATCCCTGCCCGATAGAGAAGGATGTTGACCCGGCAAATACTCTGGAACATGCCCGCAACGGATCGAAAAAGTAGCCGGGCTTGCGGCGGTACTCTGATCATAAATCTGATCATAAAATAGAGGGGAGCAGCACATGAACGTATTCGAATGCATTCAGGTATCAGCGAAGGATGAAGATTTTTCCCATGTGAGGCGAATCCGTATTGCTGTATTCGTGGAGGAACAGCATATCCCCGCTGAGATGGAGTTCGACGCAGAGGACCCGGTCTGTTTTCATGTGCTCGGGAGAGAAGACGGAACACCGGTGGCCGCCGGTCGGCTGGTTCCGATGGGCCCACTGAGTGGTTCGAACCGTGGGGACGCTCAGGAACGTGCGGGAAACCTTTCGCGGATTGCGGTACTCCCCGAATACAGAGGCCGCGGATACGGGAAGGAGGTGGTTCGAACCCTGGAACACATCGCCCGCGAACAGGGACTTACCTACCTGTATCTCCATCCGCATTATTACCTGGAAAAATTCTACAGCTCTCTCGGGTATACAACCGTTCCGGGGGAAGAGTCCAGCGTCGCCGGCCATCCCCTTATCCTCATGGACAAACACCTCTAACAGCGAAAGGGATTACCCCTCCGCGGCAATTTCGGGTATATTCCCTACACCGTTGAGGATGTAGTGGGGCTGATAGGCAAATCGCCGCATCTCCTCCATGTCGGTAACTCCGCTCAGGACCAGAATCGTCTCGATCTCCGATTCGATACCCGCAATAACATCGGTGTCCATACGG
>JBNGED010000243.1:0-3756 GCA_049975605.1 Sediminispirochaetaceae bacterium
TCATTACCGATGAGCATGGCCGGGCAAAGGAGATCCTCTTCAGCTCCCGGGATATCACCGGCCGTATATCCAACGAGAAGGCCCTGAAGGAAAGTGAGAAGAGGTACCGGAACCTCTTCAACAACTCTGCAATCGCCCTCTGGGAAGAGAATATCACTGCCGTGCAATCCGAAATTACATCTCTCAAGCGTAAGGGAGTCTCCGATTTCGATACATTTTTCACCGAGAATCCGGATGTGATGAAAGACCTCATCTCACGGATAGAGATCATCGACGTGAACGACGCCGCCGTCAGCATGCACAAAGCTAAGTCGAAGGAGGACCTTCTCGGACAGCTCGATAAGACCCTCTACCCGACCGATATAACCCTTCATTTGATGAAAAAGGAACTCATCGCGATCGCGCAGAGAGCCCCCTATGTCGAGGGGGAGATCCAGGCGAAGAACCTCGAGGGGCAGCTGATCGATCTCATGGTTCGGATCAACCTCCTGTACCAGGACGATCAGAACGCGACCATGCTCGTGGCAATCAGCGACATTACCATGCTGAAAAATGCGATCAAGGAGAAGGACGAACTCATGCAGGAGCTCAACCACCGGGTTAAAAACAAACTGGCCATGGTAAGCTCGCTCATCCGGCTCAAGGACTCCGAACTCGGCGACACCGCCGACCTCTCGGACATCAACCATCAGATCGAAGCCATTCGGCTCATACACGAGAAGCTGTACCAGAAAGAGGAAATCGCCCGCATCTCGGTCCGGGAATATATCGAGGACCTCATCCAGTCTGTATTCGACTCCTTTACCACCCGTCCGATAGATCTCGAATGCCGGATCGAAGAGATATACCTCAGCTCGAAAACAGCCCTGTCCCTCGGCCTCATCATCAACGAGATGGCCACCAACGCCATAAAGCACGGCTTCAACGAGCGTGAAGAGTCCCGCTTCACGGTAGAGATGAAGAAGGACCCCCGATCGAACAACTACCTTCTGAGCGTTGCCAACACGGGCAATCCCTTTCCGGAGGAGATCGACCTCGAGTCCCCCGAGACACTCGGCCTGCAGATCGTATCCACCCTCATCGAGCAGCTGGATGGCACCCTTGATCTGGAGAAGCGTCCGCATCCCGTTTTCACGATCTCATTTCCGATCGAGGAAGGCTGACAGGCCGGTCGGCAGGTAAGCGACAAACAGTTCATCAACTTATATTTTTCCGGTACATTCGGTGAACCTTATAAGGCTTCGCCCCGAGGCTTCCGGCGTCGCTGATCATGAGGTCCGTCTTTTCCGATATCTGTACCAACTCGGCTTTGCTGAAGCCCCGGTCGTGGACCATGCGGGCGAGTTCGCTGTACAGGAGTGCGTTGCCGCCGAGGCGCTGGTATTCGGGCAGGATGCCGATGCCGTTGAATAGGATCTTGTCGGTTCTTTTCATGGCGGTCAGGAGGCGGAGGATCTGCGCCGGTCCGAGGCGGCCGCCGTTGCGCTGCAGGACGGGGGTGATGTCGGCGAAGCCGAAGGCATATCCGATGATCCGTCCGTCGTAGGACAGAAGCGAGATGAGGTCCGGGTCGGCAACCGTCAACAGGTCCTTTTTTACCTGATCGAGCTCCTCCGGGCTGAGGGGATAGTCCTCCAGGTGATGGCTCAGAGTTGTGGCGTACAGCCCCTTGATCTGCTCCGCCAGCTTCCGAATCTCTCCCTTCGATTTGAAGCGGATGACTCTGAAGCGTCCGCGGGCGAGGACGTTATCAGCCAGGCGGGCGATCCGCTCGGGCAGAACGAAGTCTTCGGGAGGTATGGAAAAAGAGTGCAGGTCCACGTACTTGACGAAGCCCTCCCCTTCCAGCAGCTCCTGGTAGTAGGGATAATTGTAGCGCATCATCGTCATAGCGGGCTGGTGCTCGAAGCCTTCCACCAGTATTCCTGCTCCGCTCGCGCCGCCGGAAAGCATCGGCCCGACGAGGGCTTCGGCCCCGCGGCTTCCCGCCCATTCCGCTGCGTACTTGAACAGCTCCCGGGCCGCTTCCCGGTCGTCGGTCATGTCGAAAAAATCGAAGAAGACGAAGTTGGTGCCGTGGAAGTCGTTGTAGCGTGTGTTCTCCGTCACCAGACAGCGGCCTACCACTTCGGCGCCCCGCCGCACGAGGAGGAATTCACCGTGGCTGTGCAGGAAGAAGGGGTGCCGCTTTTTCAGCAGGATCCGCATGTCCAAGTCGAAGAGCGGTACGAACTGTTCGCAGCCGCGGTAGAGCCGCTTCGGGAATTCGATAAAGGCTTTTTGGTCTCCGGAACCAGAAACCGCTTTGATTTCTATCGGCTGCGTATTCATATTCTCTCCCCCCGATGCCTGCAGCACGTAGACCGCCGCCGCACCGATTATTACAGATCTGCGCCGTCGAAAAATAATACCAGAAAAACCGCGGGCCGGGTAGTTTTTTTCCCTCTACCCGGCTTCTACCTGATCTCTTCCCGGCCTCCACATAGACTCTACATGGCCTCTTCCCGCTGGTGGGCGGGAGTCAATAGATTGCGATGCCGCCGGACAATACATTATGATTCAAGCATGAAGGAGGAGACGAGATGGGAGATTTCGACTTCGAAGTCGCAGGGTTCTACAAGATCATACCAATGAAGGAGTTCAGAAGGACCCCCGGCGTGGAGTTCCACATTCTGACAAAGGAAAGCATTCCCCGGGTTGACGGCGTGGACCGGGTAATCCACGAATCGGATGCGGTGTCGCCGGGACCGGTCGGCCCCGTTTCGAGACCGTGGTACATGCACACCCACCAGGACGACAACCTGATCGTTCTCACCGGCGAACGGACCGTCGACATATACCATCCGGAGAGCAAAACTCAGCTGACCTTCCGGGTCACCCCGGATGAAATATACCTTGGAGACCGGTTGGTCTATTCGCAGCCGGCGATCCTGGTCTGGCCTTGCGGGGTCTTTCACCGGATCCGCAGCGGCACCAACGGGTCCGCTTCTCTCAACCTGGCCACGCGGTACGAGGGCTTCGACATCAGCACCAACTTCAGCATCTACGACCTGAATACGGATACCGGGAGCTACGCGGAACTGCGCAGGGGAGCCCTGGATCAGAAATAGGAGGCGCGGCGTTCTGTCTCAGCCCGGTCGCCGTTTCAGCCCGTCCTGGCGGCATTTTGGCGCCGCCGGGCGCCGTTCCAGCCCCGCCCTGGCGCCTTCCTGACGCTGTCCTGGCGGAGCCTGAGCGCCATGGGTGAGCCGCGATTACGCCCCGCGCGCCGCGAGGGTACCGCGATTGCGCCCGCGCCTTTGAAGAGGAGGATCAGCTCGTGACTGAGAAAAAAAACATTTGGAACCCGGCACTGATTCTCAAACTCATAATCATCGTGATTGTGATCCCCTTCCTGCCCCTCCTCATCACGAGAGACTGGAAATGGTGGGAAGCCTGGGTATACGGCGGGATCAGCATCGTCGGTTTCGCGGCGAGCCGGGTACTGGCAGGCCGGCGCCATCCGGATTTGATTGCCGAACGGGGGCGCTTCATGGACCACGAAAACACCGCTGCATGGGACAGAGTGCTTGCTCCGCTGGTGGGTATAGGAGGCTTCACCCTACCCCTCGCTGCGGGGCTGGACGCCCTGGGCGGTAGACCTCTGGTATTCTCCCTGCCGGTTAAGGCGGCCGCGCTGATCGTCATGCTCGGCGGATGGCTGCTGGGGACCTGGGCTCTGATGGAGAACCGATTTTTCTCGGGAGTCGTCCGCAT
>JBNGED010000243.1:3812-4391 GCA_049975605.1 Sediminispirochaetaceae bacterium
ACCGGAGGTCTTCTGTCCTACCTGGCGGTCCCCTTCTTCCTGGACAGCCTGTGGGCCCTTCTTCCGGCAGTGCTCCTGGTGATCATTCTGGCGGTCCGCACCCGGCTTGAAGACGAACTCCTGCAGGAGCAGCTGGAGGGGTACATAGACTATGCAGGCAGGGTACGCTGGCGTCTGCTGCCCGGCATTTGGTAAGGAGAGACAATGAATTCAATGGAACAATGGCGGGGGCGGGTCGCCCTCATTACCGGCGCTTCGAGCGGCATCGGCTATCAGACCGCGAAGCAGCTCTATGAAGCGGGCATGAAAGTCGCCGTCTGCGCCCGCAGGCTGGACCGGCTTCAGCAGCTCGGTGAAGAACTGAAGGCGGACCCGGAAGCCTTTCTCGCTGTCCGGACCGACGTGGGCTCCACGGAGGAGGTCCATGACCTTTTTCAATCGATCAGGGAAAAATGGGGCGGCGTCGACGTACTGATCAACAACGCCGGCCTCAGCTATTCAGCCCCCATCCTCGACGGAGGATATGAGAAATGGAAGGAGATGGCGGACGTGAATCTCCTCGGCCTCTGCTCCTGCGTG
>JBNGED010000244.1:0-4379 GCA_049975605.1 Sediminispirochaetaceae bacterium
CTCCCCGCCGGCATATCATTCCATTCTTATTCCCGCCTATTTTTTTCAACCCTGCATTGTTTCCGAAGTATCCCTTCATTAGACTTGTAAAAAAGGGAGATTCGGCATGTACGACGTCTGCATCATAGGGGCCGGGGTGGTTGGCTGCGCCATTGCCCGTGAGCTGTCCCGTTACGATCTCAATGTGCTTATCTGTGAAAAGGGAGAGGATGTGGGCGTCGGCGCTACAAAAGCCAACAGCGCGATTGTTCACGGCGGTTACACGGCGAAGCACGGGACCCTCAAGGGCGAGCTCAGTATCCGCGGGAACCGGATGTACGACCGGCTCCAGGAGGAGCTCAATTTCGGTCTCAGCCGGATCGGGTCACTGGTCCTCGCCTTCGACGACGGCGAACGGCCAGCTCTAAAGAAGCTCCTCGACAACGGGGAGAAGAACGGCGTCACAGGGCTCAGGATCATAGACCGGAATGAGCTGCTGGAGATGGAACCGGAGACCGGCCCGGATGCCGTGGCCGCTCTCTATTGTCCTGAGACTGCGGTCATCAGCCCCTACGAGTTCTGTGTCGCCCTCGCTGAAAATGCAGTGGCCAACGGGGCCGAACTCCGACTGCACACCGAAGTCGCGGGGATAGAGAAAAAGGACGGTCATTTCCGTCTCAGAACAGTATATGGCGGTCCGGTCCTCCAGGCGCAGGGGCAGCGCGAGAGCCCCCCGCGTTCCGCTCCGGCCGGTCCCGTCGAAGCGTCATTCGTGGTCAATGCCGCCGGTGTCTATTCGGATGCCGTCTCGGCCATGATCGGGGACGCCAGCTTCACCATTCAGCCCCGTCAGGGTCAGTACCTGATCTTCCGAAGGGGCCATGGCAGCCTGGTGAATCATGTCATTTTTCAGACCCCCAGTCCGAAGGGGAAGGGGGTGCTCGTCACTCCGACCTACTGGGGGAACCTGATGGTCGGACCCAACTCGGAAGAGATTCCCGACCGGGATGACCTGAGCACGAATCATGCAATTCTTCGTGCCATTATCGGTACGGCCCGCCGGAGTATCCCCGCATTCGACCTGAAGCAGGTCATCCGCTCATTCTCCGGTATCCGGGCAACCAGCAGCTGCCGGGACTTCATCCTCAAGGAGTCCAGCGTGAGCGGATTCATCCAGGCCGCGGGAATCGACTCCCCCGGGCTCACCTCTTCTCCGGCCATCGCCGAAAGGGTCGTGTCGCTCCTCGAACACGCGGGGCTCGATCTGACGCTCAGAGAGAGTTTTTCACCCGGCAGGTCAGCAATAACAACTCCCTCACCTCTGGTTCCTTTCAGGGAAATTCAGGATGAGGTGAAGCTTCCCGAAGGAGATCCGGATCGGATCGTGTGCCGCTGTGAGCAGGTCAGGGAAAAAACCATCGTCGACGCGCTGCGCCGGGGTATACCCGTCGATTCAACCGATGCAATCAAGCGCAGGACCCGTGCCGGAATGGGCTACTGCCAGGGGAACTTCTGCGGTTCCAGGGTCCGCAGGATCATTGCGAGGGAAACCGGACTGGCAGAGGAACGGATAGCCGTTCCCTGGGAAGGCGCCGGGGCGCAGGCCGGGCGGATCAGCGGCAAGGAACTTCGGGCCCTTGAGGATGCAACCTGAACGACAGCCGGTTGAGGCGGACCGGTCCTTCATACCGGAAAGCAAGCCCGGCGTTACGCATCAAACTATCCGGATTTCTTTTCTATCGGTCTTTCGAGCTCGTGCATGTATTCAAGAGCTTCTTTGGAGAGGCGTCCGTATAGTTCGTCCCGCAATTCCAACCTGCTCTCAGTTCTGGTCCTGCGCACATTCTTGTCGTTCTTCCCGACTTTGCGGTTGCGGTAATAGAGGTCCATATCGACGAACCTGCGCCCGTGACGGTTGTATTCCATGCCCATGAGGATACGTTTTATCTGTGCCGGCGGCTCGAGCGTAAAGAGCCGTACCTGATAAGCCAGAACCGACATGAGGGCAAGAGCATGATCCTTGGTCCACATCTCTCCCAGGATCATCCCTATATCCAGGTCGGACAGCACCGTCTGCAGCCGTTCGTAGTGGACATCGTAATGTTCGGCTGCGTCGAAGATGTTGATGCGCATCTCGTACCACTGTTTATCTTCGAGGGATTGGGTGACCAGATGCGCCCCCTGCGCCCTCAAGTCCCAGTATAGAGAAGGCGTCGGCTGATGCACGAGAAGAGGGGGGCGGGCAAATTCTTGCAGCGAGATGGATTTGGACAACGAACTGTTCGTGATTATCAGGACCGTATCCTCGATCTCGCCTTCACTTATGGCTTCATCCAGCGGCATACTCCGGGCTCCGTATTTTTCCACAAATTCTTCTTCCAGTACCGCGCCGTCTCCTACTACCCGGATGAGGATCGTTCCGGGGCCCAGCTGTACCGCATCGACGGAGTCCCGGCATGATTTGTCGAACAGCTCCACGAGAAGCTGCGACGATTCACAGGGCACCATGATTATCCGCTCTGCGTCCCCGACCCTCGTTCTGCTGAGTCCCGGCGGCGTAATAAACACGATCGACTGGAATTCCCTGACTTCGGTCCAGCCCTCTTCGAAGGACACGGTCTTTCCCCCGAGCTTCGAAGCAATGCAGTCGGCCACCTTGCCGATGTCGTTCGAGCGGATAAATATATTCCGTGCGCCCCGGCGAATGAACAGCATGGCGCACCTCCTTTTTCAAAAGCGTTATAGCCTACAAACCGATTCTCGGCAGCAGCAGCTTCCGCGCGCTGTCGGTACCGGCCGGATACCCTAGAGTATAGATACTTCTGGTGGACAACGAAATAATATTTATATTCGGGATTCCGTTCAGGGTAATGGTACGGCGGTTAACCCAGGTCATTTCGGGAAGATTGTGACCGAAGAGATAGAAATCGGCGTCGACTTCGATATCGTAGAATCTGTGGGACAGGAAAAAGCAGAGTCCCTCCAGCTCGATCCAGCTCTTTTCGGGAAGCACGACGCTTCGCTCGACGCTGGAAAGTATCGAGTCCGTGTCGTCATGGTTACCCGGCACGAGATAAATCTCCTCCACGGGGAGCTGCTCCAGCCTGCGGATTATCGATCTGAGGCGGCGGGCGTAGCCCCCCAGCTCAGCCGGCCGGTCCTCGAGCTTGATATCATCTATCATATCTCCGGTGTGTATCAATGCCGCGGGTTCGAGCTGCCGTACGAGCCTGAATATGTAGCGGTAGGTAAAACCGGGAGTATCGCTTACGTGGATGACAAGCGGCGGAGCCATATCCCGCAGGCTTTCCGGTATGTAGGGAATGTTGAAGGCGCCGTACAGAACAGCCCGGATGGTCTCTATGAATGAAGACATACGAACTCCAGAGTGAAGGCCGCGCCTTGTCCGCCTTCTCCTGCTTCTTTCACCTCCGCGCCGCGATCCACCTGAATGCTTCCTTTGATCTGGGCCGCAAGTGTCTTAATGAGCAGGAAGCCGAGCGACTCGGTACGATCCAGGTTGAAGTCATCAGGCAGTCCCCTTCCGTTGTCGCGAACGTTGAGGATACATTTTTCCCCCTCGTAATGTCCTTCGACATCCACCCGTCCTCCGGACCCGTTCGGAAAAGCATGATCCAGGGCATTGTCAATCAGCTCGTGAACTATAATCCCGACGGGAATGATCAACTCCAGCCCGATGTAGGCTTCCATTATATCGATGTTCACCTGAATGTCGGTGCCGACAGGCGCGGTGCCCCTCACTACTTCGTGAACGACCCCCTTTATGTATTCGGACAGATTGATTTGGGAGATGTCTTCGGTCCTGTAAAGCTGCTCATGGGCCAGAGCCATGGCCTGTATTCTGTGAATACTCTTGTCGATCAGCTTCCGGTCATGATCGTTCCTGTAATCCGGACGCTGAAGGTTCATCATGCTTATGATGATCTGCATGTTGTTCTTCACCCGGTGGTGAACTTCCCGCAGGAGGATCTCTTTTTCGGTAAGTGATTTCTCCAACTTCTTCTCATGCCTGAGCAGGGCTTCGAAGGTCATGGTCGCCCGCAGACCCTCCGAACAGAATGCAGTCAGGAGCGCCCCGATCTCCTGGTCCTCTTCGGTAAACGGCGGCAGGGTCTTGTTGTGCAGGCTCAGCAGGCCGGCGACCCTGTCCTCCGCTCCGGGTGTGGGAAATACGAGGAACGAGTTGTCCTGGTAGCCTTCATACCCGCTGCGGCTCAGGGCGCAGGGACCGTTGAATATATCGCGGACGATAAGGGGTCTTCCGCTCTCCATTACACGCCGGAACGGGGAATCCTCCCGCAGAGGGAGCGCAAGCCTCTGCGGTGCGTGTCCCTGGTCCAGGCTTCCGATACAGACCAATTCTCCGTTCTGCTTCAGAT
>JBNGED010000245.1:0-4344 GCA_049975605.1 Sediminispirochaetaceae bacterium
TGGCGAAACATCTCCCCTGGCGAAGATCTATGAACGTGACGGGTTTATCCTCCTGCTCGGCGCGGGATATGAGAGTAATACCTCTTTTCACCTTGCCGAATACAGGGCCGCATTTCCCCGGAAGGAGGAAATCGAATCCGGCTCCCCCGTTCTGGTCGACGGCCACCGGCGCTGGAAGACCTTCAGGGACATCGACATCAGTTCGGATGATTTCGCCGAGATCGGCCGGGCTTTTGAGAAGAAGTACAAAAACGAAATAAAAACAGGCAAAGTAGGCCTGGCCGAAGCAAGGCTCTTTCGCCAGAGGCCGTGCGTTGATTTCGCAGTGCAGTGGATGGAGCGGCACCGGTTATGATCGACGGGGGACGGATGCTGCCGGAGTACCGGCGGCTGATCGAAAAAGTCGAAGGCAATTTACGGCATTATCGCGTGATGTTAAACGGACTGAACAGGCGCAGACCGTCCGATCTCGATACGGTTTTCCAGAAAGCGACCCGGGAGGCCTTTGATGAGATCGATTGCCTGCAGTGCGCGAACTGCTGCGTTACCACCGGCCCGCTTCTGCTTGAACGGGACATCGACCGTGTCGCGAGAAGCTTGAGGAAACGGCCGGCCGAACTCGTTGACGAGATGCTTCATCGCGATGAAGACGGAGACTGGGTCTTCCGCAGGCTTCCCTGCCCCTTTCTGGGGGAGGACAACCGCTGCATGATCTATTCCAATCGACCGAAGGCCTGCCGCGGGTATCCCCACACGGACAGCAGGAATGTTCACCGGCTTTTTCAGAAGACCCTCAGGAACGCCCTCATCTGCCCGATTGTCGCACGGGTGCTGCAGCTGGTAGAGTACACGTATGGAGGCTCCGAATGAACGAACAGACCGAGATCAAGCGCCGGCTTGAAGCTTTGAGAGAGGAGATGCGGAGGGAAAAACTGGATGCCTACATACTGTTCGGCACCGACCCGCACATGAGTGAATACGTAGCGCCCCGATGGCGCGACCGCGAGTGGATGAGCGGCTTCACCGGTTCGGCCGGAACGGTGGTCGTGACTGCCGATGCCGCCGGATTGTGGACCGACTCGCGCTATTACCTGCAGGCAGCGAAGCAGCTTGAAGGAGCGGAGATCGAACTCCTGCGCGAGGGAATTCCGGGTGTAAGAAATCTTCCCGAATGGCTTGGTGAAAAACTGGGGACCGCCTCCGCAGTCGGCGCCTCCGCCTGGACATTATCGCTTTCGAAGCAGCGGATGCTGAAGTCCGAGCTGGCGGCCTACGGCATTCTCTTCCGTTCCACTGCGGACCTCCTCGACCGTATCTGGACCGGCCGTCCTCCCCTTCCGTCGGAGGATATCTATCAGCACGATTTGAAGTATGCCGGGAAGTCCCGCAGTGAAAAGATCGGCGAAGTCCGGTCCGCCCTGCGGGAGTACCGGGCCGATTACCAGTTCATCTCTTCTCTTTCGGATATTGCCTGGCTGTTCAACCTTCGGGGAAGCGATATTGCCTTCAATCCGCTGTTCATCAGTTACGCCCTGATAGGACCCGATGAAGTCTACCTGGCTCTGCAGCGGGAGTGCCTGTCCGACGAACTGGCATCTCTCCTGGAAGAGGAGCAGGTAAACCTGGTTCCCTACGATAACGTCGACTCTCTGCTCCAGGATGTACTGGAGAAGGACGATAGGCTCGTCTTCGATCCTGGTATGGTGAATTCCGCCCTGGCCGAGAACATTGCGGGAATCTGTTTTCCCGTTGAGAGGCGGGACTGTACGAGCTCGCTCAAAGCGGTCAAGAGCGGCGTCGAGATCAGGGGCATACGCAATGCCATGGTGAAGGACGGGGTGGCGATGGTCCAGTTCCTCCATTGGCTCTCGCAGAATTGGGAAAAAGGTTCGCTAACGGAGCTTTCTATCGGAGATACTCTCAGGCAGTTCCGCAGCAGGCAGTCCGGGTTCATCGGCGAGAGCTTCAGCCCGATCGTAGGTTTCCGGGATCACGGCGCGGTGATTCATTACAGCGCCGAAGCCGGGAGCGCCTATCGCATTGATCAGCCGGGACTCATGCTGATCGACTCCGGCGGACACTACCTGGACGGCACCACCGACATCACCCGGACCATCGCTCTTGGACAGCCGACCCAGCAGCAGAGGGAGGATTACACCACCGTGCTGAAGGGGCACATCCAGCTGGCCGCGGCCAGGTTCCCCGGGGGCACCCGGGGCTTCCAGCTCGACACTCTCGCCAAGAGCCCATGTTGGGAACGCGGAATGCAGTACAGCCACGGAACCGGACATGGAGTCGGATTTTTCCTGAACGTGCATGAGGGTCCCCAGAGCATCAGCACCCGCATGGTGGATGTTCCCATCGAGGCCGGAATGCTCTGTTCCAATGAACCGGGTGTCTACCGGGAAGGGCAGTACGGGATCAGGATCGAGAACCTCATCCTGACAACGGAGCTGTTTTCAACGCCCTTCGGCCGGTTTTACGGCTTCGAAACGCTTACCCTCTGTCCTCTGGAGCCGGCACTCATCGAGAGCCGTCTGCTCGGCAGGGAACAGCTTAACTGGGTAAACGAGTATCACGCCAGGGTTCTTGAAGCCCTGTCGCCGCACCTCAAGCAGGAGGAACGCCTTTGGCTGGAAGAGATAACCGCGCCGATTCAGACACACGCATAGGGTTTTTATTAAAAAAATTGACTTTCTACTTAATCTCCAATATGATAAAATTTACGGTTTGGAAAAAGTATGGCCCAGCATGAGACCGCCGGATTAGATCCGGCTGAAATAGATAGGTTAGAAATGATGGAAAGTGTCGAGCAGAGCGCACCGGCAGAACAGCCGGGTGTGCCGGATCAACCGGGTGTGCCGGAACAGCCGGCTGCATTGGAGGAGACGGAAGAATCCCCGGCTGGGGAAAAGAAACTCACCCTGATAGAAGGGGGCCTCCTCTCGCTTTTCCGGGAATACGGGTATATATTCCTGGCCGGAAGCGACAAGGAGGAGGAGTTCCAGGCCCAGCTGAACGAAGCCTACGACGCCGTGGTGAGTCTCTCCGCCGACGGGACCATCTCCTGGTACAACGGGGTATTCGTCGATCTGTTCGGCTTCAGCGAAAATGAACTCGAAGAGTACAATCTACTGAAGCTGGTGCATGCCCACTATCACCTCCTGGTACGAAGCAAGATGAATGAACCTGCAAGCTACATATCCAGGGAGACCGGATTGATACGGGACCGGGTTTTCGTCTTCCGGGGATACAACGGGTACGGAGAGCTGCGCTCCTTCGAGTGTTTCTTCGGCGGATACTGGCGGAGCGGGAAGCCCCACATCATCGGCGTTCTCCGGGACGTGACCCTCGATACCAACACGTTCCTCGAGCTGAAGCAGCTCGAGAAGAACTACAGCATCCTTTCCGAGACGGTCAATGAGGCGATCGTACGGATCAACGAGAGCTTTACTATCGTCTTCGCCAACAGCGCAGTGAAAAGGATCTTCGGCTACACCAAGGAAGAACTGCACGGACGTCCCTTCGATACCCTTTTTCCCCCGGAGATATACCAGCGGCACGAGCAGGACTTCCGCAAGTACTTCTTCGTGGACCACGAGGACCGTGACAGGATAGGTCTGAGCGCTTCCATCGAGATACTGGGGATGCACAAGAGCCGGGGCATATCTCCCATGGAGGTATCATTCGGGAATTCCACCGATTTTCTGGGCAGGACCCTGACCTGCATCATCCGCGACATTACCGAACAGAAAAACACCGAGAGGCAGCTGCGTCAGCTGGCATATCAGGACAAGCTGACACAGCTGGGGAACCGGGACCTCTTCCGGCTGGAACTCAAGCAGGCCTTCGATCAGCTGGAGAAGTACCCCATGCTCAAGGGAGCCCTGATGTTTCTCGATCTGGACGGCTTCAAGCAGATAAACGACACAATGGGCCACAATGTGGGGGACGCCCTTCTGCTGGAGACTGCCGGCCGTCTGCGTGAATGCCTGCGGGTGTCGGATTCGATCTACCGGTTCGGGGGCGATGAGTTCGTCATTCTCCTGAAGAAGGTCAAGTCGAGAAAAGACGCGGCCAAGGTGGCCCGCAAGGTCCTGGCGGTAGTGAGACAGCCCTACTATCTGACTCCCCGTGATGAGCAGGATCAGAAGACGATGGTGAACATCGGAGTCAGCATCGGGATCGCCCTCTATCCGGCGGACGGGAATGATCATGAATCACTCGTGCAGAACGCGGACCTGGCCATGTACGAATCCAAGGCGGCCGGCAAGAACCAGTACATGTTCTATCACCATGAGATGGTGTCGAAGGCCACCCAGAAGATGCGGATCGAGCAGGGAT
>JBNGED010000246.1:0-4335 GCA_049975605.1 Sediminispirochaetaceae bacterium
CACCTATTCCATCGAGGCGATGATGCAGGACCGCAAGGCGCTGCAGGCGGGGACCAGCCATTTTCTGGGCCAGAACTTCGCAAAGGCTTTCGATGTAACCTACCAGACCAAGGAAGGCAAGCTCGACCACGTATGGGCAACATCCTGGGGGATGTCCACCCGGCTGATCGGGGCCCTCATCATGACCCACTCCGACGACCGCGGCCTGGTGGTTCCGCCGAGACTGGCCCCGACGGAAGCGGTCATCATACCCATCTTCAAGAATAAGAACAAAGAAGAGGTTGTCGGCTATGCCCGCAGGCTGTATGATGAAATGAAAGGCGGCTTCCGGATTGATTTCGATGCCGACGACGCCAACTCTCCCGGCTGGAAATTCGCCGAATGGGAGATGCGGGGCGTACCGGTGCGGATCGAGATCGGTCCCAGGGACATGGAGAACGGCAAGGTAATGCTCGTCCGCCGTGATACCGGTGAAAAGGAAGCGGTGGCCGTCGGTGATGCGCCTGCACGGGTGAAGGAACTGCTGGAAGATATTCAGCAGTCCCTCTTCAGGAAGGCCAGGGAGCTGCGGGAGGAACATACCTACCGGATCGAGGATTACAGCGGATTCAAGGAGCTGTACGAACAGGACGGAGGCTTCGCCGACACCTACTGGTGCGGTTCGGCGGAATGCGAAGCGCAAATCAAAGAAGAGACGAAGGCCACCATTCGGGTGCTGCCCTTCGAACAGGGTGATATCGATGGCAAAAAGTGTATTCACTGCGGAAAGCCCGCGAAGTACAGGGCCGTATTTGCGAAAGCATATTAGAATTCGGGAAAATGGCTGAATACGATTATACTATTGAAACTATTCAATACGACATATCATCGGAGCGGAAGCCGGTGGAGGAGTTCCTTCGCCGGCTTCATCTTTCCTACGACGCTGACGTAACCTATACCATCGTCGTGAAAGACGGCCGTGAGATCGCGGCGACCGGTTCGATGGCCGGGAATGTCCTGAAATGCATCGGAGTATCCCCCGAATACCAGGGGCAGACCCTGACCAACACGGTGGTCTCGAAACTGGAGATGGAGGCCTACTACCGGGGGATCGACCATCTCTTTCTTTTTTCAAAGCCGGAAAACAGGGAGAAGTTCATGGGGCTGGGTTTCCAGCCGGTCGGCGAATATCCCGGCGAAGTGGTTCTGTTGGAAAAACCCGGCGGCCGTGTTGATGAGTGGACTGCCGGGCTTGCCCTCTCCCGCTCAGGGGACCGCAGCACATCCCTGGTGATGAACTGCAATCCCTTTACCCGGGGTCACCGCTACCTGGTCGAACAGGCCTCCGCGAAGGCCGCCTCGGAGGGTGAGGATGTCCATCTCTTCGTGGTGTACGAGGACCGGTCGCTTTTCCCCCGGAAAGTGCGCTTCCAGCTGGTTCAGAACGGTACCGCGGACCTTCCCAACGTACACGTCCACTCCGGCGGCCCCTACATCATCTCCAGCGCCACCTTCCCGACCTACTTCATCAGGGATGCCGGCGAGGCAACCCGGATTCACGCCGGATTGGACCTCCATATATACGGGTCCAGGATCGCGCCCGCCCTCGGAATCACCCGGCGGATGGTCGGACAGGAGCCCTATTGCCCCGTCACGAGGGCCTACAACCGGGCAATGCGCGAGATTCTTCCGCACTACGGCGTGGAAGTGGAAGAGATTCCGAGACTGGAGATCGGAGCTCAGGCGGTCAGCGCATCGGTGGTCCGCGATATGATCCGTGCGGACCGGCTGGAAGAGGTTCGGGAACTGGTCCCTGAGACGACCTGGGAATACCTGAGCAGTCCGTCGGCGGCGCCGGTCCTCGAACGAATACGGCGTGAAGACCGCCGCCATTAAAAAAAAGGAGGGTGTCATGAAGCTCATCCGGACAGGAAAAGCGGGTACACTCGAGTCGAGCGACGTGATGATTACCGTGAAGAACAATCCTGCCAATACGATTGAGATCAACCTGAAGAGTATCGTGGAAAAACAGTTCGGCAGGCACATTCGAAGTTTCGTGGAGTCCGTCCTGGAGGAGATGGAAGTCACGTCGGCAATCGTCGACATCGACGACCGCAGCGCCCTCGACTGTGTAATCAAAGCCAGGCTGGAGACGGCCCTCTACCGCGCGGCGGGTATTACGGTGTTCCAGTGGGAGAAGATACGATGAAGCTGAGAAGAACCATGCTCTACGTGCCCGGGAACAATCCCAATATGGTCAAGGACGCCCACATATACCGGTCCGATTCGGTCATGTTCGACCTGGAAGACTCGGTCTCGATCAACGAAAAAGATTCCGCCCGGTTCCTGATTTTTCAAGCCCTGCGCTGCATCGACTACGAGAACACGGAGACGGTCGTACGGATCAACGGACTCAACACCCCCTTCGGAGCCGATGATGTCGAGGCGATGGTACGGGCACGGCCCGATGTAATCCGCCTTCCCAAGACGGAGACAGCCGAGGATATCAGGCAGGTGGACAATCTCATCAGCGCAGCCGAAAAGAAAGCCGGTGTTGAAGAGGGGACCATCAAGCTGTTCGCCGCCATAGAAAACGCCCGCGGGGTGGTCAATGCCTACCAGATCGCCGTATCTTCCCCGCGTCTGGTCGGCATCGCCTTCGGGGCCGAGGATTTCGTTACCAACCTCCATACCCAGCGGAGCAAGGAGGGGCTGGAACTCTTCACCGCCCGTCAGGAGATCCTGATGGCTTCGCGGGCGGCAGGGCTCCATGCCATCGACACGGTGTTCGCCGATATAAACGACGACGAGGGATTCCGTCAGGAAGTGGAACTGATCAAGAGCATGGGATTCGACGGGAAGTCGGTCATCAACCCCCGTCAGGTCAGTATCGTACATGAGATATACACACCGACGTTCGAGCAGATACACTCCGCCCGCAGGATCATCCGGGCCATTGAACAGGCGGAAAGCGAAGGGAGCGGGGTTGCGGCCGTTAATGGGAAAATGATCGATAAACCGATCGTCGAGAGGGCCCGCCGGACCCTGGAACTGGCCCAGCTCTCCGGAATCTATCTCGATGAAATCGAAGAGGAGGAATCCGATGCCCAGTAATGCCGCCGGAAGGGAGATCCCCTCCAGAATTGCAGGACTTGATTCGGTAAAGCCCTTCGAGGGGGCCTTCGTCAACACGCCTCTGGTACGGAAACAGAAGGGGTCCCGGACCCTGCCCCGTCTCAACAAGCTGATGGAGAGCCTCGAGCAGGCCATCCTCAACAGTGAACTGAAGGACGGGATGACCATCTCATTCCACCATCACCTGCGGAACGGGGACATGGTCCTCAACATGGTAATGGACGTAATCGCCAACCTCGGGATAAAAAACCTCACCGTAGCTTCGAGTTCTCTCACCAATGCCCACGAACCGCTGATACGGCATATAAAAAACGGCGTCGTCACCCGGCTGGTCACCAGCGGCCTGAGGGACAAGCTGGCCGAAGAGATCTCCCACGGTCTCATTGAAACCCCCGTCCTGTTTCACTCCCACGGCGGTAGAGCGCGAATGATCGAGTCCGGGGAGATGAAGATCGACGTCGCCTTTCTCGGAGTACCCTCCTGCGACGTATACGGCAACGCCAACGGCTACAGCGGTTCCTCCGCATGCGGCTCCCTCGGATACGCCATGGTGGACGCAGTACACGCGGCGAAAGTGATTCTGGTCACCGACAACCTGGTCGAATATCCCAACACCCCCTTCAGCATCCACCAGGACCAGGTGGATTCCATCGTACAGGTGGACCAGATCGGCGATCCGGAAGGAATCAGCGCCGGCGCCCTCAGAATGACCCGCAATCCCCGGGACATCCTGATAGCCCAGTACGCCACCCACGTGATCGAACACTCCGGCTACATGGAGGACGGCTTCTCCCTGCAGACCGGCTCGGGAAGCATATCCCTGGCCGTCACCAACTTTCTCCGGGACGTGATGATCCGGAAAAAGTACACCGCCAGCTTCGCCCTCGGCGGAATAACCGGCAGCATCGTAGGCCTGCATGAGGAAGGACTGATAAAACGGCTCCTTGACGTGCAGAGCTTCGACAAGGAAGCCATCCGCTCCATTGCGGAGAACCGCTATCACACCGAGATCGACGCCTCATACTACGCCAACCCTCACAACAAAGGCTGTGCCACCAACAAGATCAACGTCGTGATCCTGAGCGCCATGGAGATCGACACCAGCTTCAACGTCAACGTCCTCACCGGTTCCGACGGCGTCATACGGGGGGCCTCCGGCGGACACTCGGATACCGCCATAGGGTCGGGCATCTCCATCATCGTCGCCCCCCTCTTCCGCGG
>JBNGED010000247.1:0-1685 GCA_049975605.1 Sediminispirochaetaceae bacterium
GAGCCCTCTCCCTCTCCTTCCGGAGGCCGCGCCGGAAAGCGCCCGGCGGATGCACGCCGCCTCACAGCTCACCGGTGTCGGTCCCATGGCCGCGGTGGCAGGCACCTTCGCCCAGATGGCGGTTGAGATGTGCAGGCGGGAATTTGAATTCTCCGTCTCCCCGGGACCCGGTTTTTCCCCGGATCGCATGGAAGAGTACATCTTCGAAAACGGCGGCGACATCTATGCTGTTCTCAATGCCCCCTGTATCGTCGGACTGTGGGTACCCGACTCTTCCCCCTTTCACGGGCTGGCGCTGCGGATATCACCGGAAGCTTCTCCGCTGGCAATCTGCTCCTCATCATCGGTACTCGGACATTCCTACAGTATGGGAAGCTGTGACCTCGTGACGGTTTTTTCCGCAGATGCCTCCCTGGCGGATGCATGCGCGACTGCGGTGTGCAACAGGATCGTATCGCAGGAGGTCTTGCAGGAATCGGTGGAGGAGGCGATCAAAATCCCCGGGATAACCGGAATTCTCGCCCTGAAGGGCGATAAAATGGCCGTGGCCGGTAAAATCCCCGAACTCATCCGGCATGCCGATCCGGAGCTCAGGGCGAAGGTTACCCGCCACGACCTCTCATTTTTTTAGATAGCGGCCGCTTAATCGGTCGGCCTTCCGCGGCCTTCCGCGGCCTTCCGCGGCCTTCCGCAGTCTTCCGCAGGCTCCAGCAGCTGTCTCTGCGCTTCGGTTCGAAGTCCCGGAGCCTGGATCTAATTTAATTCCTCCGTCCGAAGATCCTCAACATGAAGAGAAACATATTGAGAAAATCCAGATAGAGTTTCAGCGCTCCGAGGATAGAGAGCTTGACGTACTGTTCCTCGCTTATGGATGTACCGAAGTTCTCATTCCAGCGTTTGATCATCTGGGTGTCATAGGCGGTCAGTCCGATGAAGACGAAGACCCCGATATAACTGATCATGTAGTAGAGACCTTCGCTTCTCAGAAAAATATTGATGACGCTCGCCAGTATGATGCCCCAGAGGCCCATTATCAGGTAGTGTCCGATGCCGGACAGGTCCCGTTTGGTAGTCATTGCGTACAGACTCATTCCGGCGAAGGTACCCGCCGCAGTGAAGAAGGCCAGGGATATCTCGGCCCCCGTATAGACGAGAAAAATAACGGACAGGGTAATTCCGTTGAGTATGGAGTAACCCGCAAAGGCCAGGGTCGCCCTCGATGCCGACATCTGGTTGATACGGGCACTCAGATACAGAACCAGTGCCAGCTCGCCGATTATCAGCGCAAGAAAGAGGAACTGGTTCCCAAGCAGTGTCCGCATCAACGCCGGATTGCCCGCTACGCCGATTGAAACGACTCCGGTCAAAGCCAGCCCGGCAGTCATCCAGAGATATACATTTCGTAGAATATTTCTCTCGCGTACCCGGGGGATACTGAGAAATTCCGCTCGACTGTTTGCCATTTCGTTTGCCTCCATGTGATCACTCTATGCTGTATTTTTTTCTACAATAAAATTCGCATCAAATATCTAAAAGGTCAAGTAATAACCGTTTTCTTACACTTTTCTGTCGGATTTCTCATAAAGTATCTGTAGTCTTGATCACAGTTCTGGAGGGTGCAGGTATGTCTAATATAGGTGTTCGGGAAATTGGAAAAGTAGAGGTAGACGCATCTCTCCCTCCAC
>JBNGED010000247.1:1695-2250 GCA_049975605.1 Sediminispirochaetaceae bacterium
GTTCTATGTACATGAAGACACCCCGATTGAACATCTCTTCAACCTTTTTCAGGATGAGGGAAAAAACATCACCGCCGTCGGGGTGGTCGACAACGGTCTCTATGGGAAGGGAACGATTGTCCGCAAGGAACTGGCATCTCTCCTGAGTAAACCCTTCGGGAGGGAGGTCCTGAGAAAGCGACCGGTCCGCAAGGTGGTCACGCCTGCGAAGAGTTTCCTGAATACACAGCATATATTCATCGTCAGCGATGAACTGGATGAAGAGGTAAAATCGGTTGAAGAACACAACTTCCTGCTGGTTGACAAAACGGGACGGTTCAGCGGTATCTTCTCCACCCAGGACCTTCTCATATACCTCTCCAACCTGACTCAGAATGACATTACCCTCGCCCACAGCCTGCAGACCCGTATGGTTAAAGAACGGCTCGCCGTCCTGACTGCCGACCTGGAGATCGTCGGTTCTTCTCACACGGCCAAGGGGGTGGGAGGGGATTTCTACTCCGCCAAGAAGATTTCCAACACCAAATGGGTCCTTTCGCTCTGCGACGTTTCGGG
>JBNGED010000247.1:2260-4328 GCA_049975605.1 Sediminispirochaetaceae bacterium
GCCATGCTGTACGGAATTCTGGAGAGCTACGACTTCCGCTACGGGCTGGTCGAATTCGTCCGGAAGCTCAATCATTCGATCTTCTCCACCTTCAATGCGGAAAAGTACCTCACCGGCATCTTCATGCTCTTCGACGAAGAGTCCGCCCGGCTGAAGATCCTGGATATGGGTCACTCGTTCATTGCCCTTATAAGGAACGGGAAACTGCACACAATCAGTACGAGCGCCGACAATCTGCCGGTCGGAATCACTCCCCACATCGACCCGCAGATGGGCGCCATAACCATGCAGCGCAGGGATATGGTTGTTCTCGTTACCGACGGACTGTCGGAACAGACGAACGACCTCGGGATCGAGTATTCCATGAATCGAATGCACAGGATCATTCTCGCCCACCAGGATGACAACCTGGAGGAGATCCGGGAGTACATCCTGGAAGATTTTCACAGCTTCAAACAGGATGCTCCCTACCACGACGATGTTACCTTCATGCTGATCCGCTATCCGGATGAAGAGGAGTTCGACGAAGATTTCGAGTGGGATAAAGAAGTGCCTTGAGCTTAGTAGACCCTTTTTACCGCCACAGCGTTGCCCCGCCGATTGAATACCACCCCTTCGTTCCAGAATTCCACGGCCGCGAACAGGGCGTTGCCGCCGTCATCCTCGGTGCTCTCCCTGGTTCTGAAGGAGACATATTTCAGCATTTCCTCAAAATCGTGAGACTCGAAAGCGGCCTGTTTTTTCCGGTAGAAATCGTTCCAGGTATCTATCTCGCCGAACCCTTCACCTTCGTCCTCGACAATCAGATGGGCGGTCTTCTCATCGAAGGCGAACCAGATCTTCACCTTTTTGTTCGGATTGTTCCTGTTTCCATGGCGAACGGCGTTCTTTATTATCTCGCTCACCTGCTGTTCGAGCAGATTGATCTCGCGTATGACCGCGGGGGCTTTCTGTACGATTATCTGGCTCAGGTAACGCACTTTTCTCAGATCGAGATTGAAATCCTTGTGATACATCCCTTTTTTCTCGAACAGGGGATGTGCGTCATTCTGGATTATTCCCCGCAAACCGTTCGAAGAAGACACGGGCGTGTTCCCGCTTTGCTGGTCGCTGTGCTGCGGGCCGGAGGGATTATCCTGTCCCGTCAGCTTCTGCAGCGCCGTGTTCATGTCCGGGACAATAGGTAGAAAAGAGTTCAGCTTGGTGAACTCGATGACCCTCTTCACTACTCCATGCACTCCGGAGATATACAATGTGCCGTTCTCCTTGCGAAGCGATGTAAAGGTGGCGATGATTGTTCCGATACCGGTGGAATCGATATAGGTCAAGCCGGACAGATCAAAGATATATTTACGGATACCTTCGCCATAGTACTCGTTGAACCTTTCTCTGAACTCGGAGGAGGTATACATATCCATTTCGCCGATCAATCCCAGAATACGTACCTCGCCCCTCTTTTCAATACGGATCTCCATACCTGTCTCCAAAAATTCTAGATGTATACGCTGTCTATAGTACAAAACTGTATGTGGATTTGATAAAAACCGTATGAGGAATGTGTCATTCAGGCAAATATGTGAAATATGATCATTAAATCGTTCTTCACAACCTCTATATCGAAACAGCGGACTTTACTATAATCGGAAGGTATGAGTACCGAACTCTTCTCCTCCAATGCACCTCACAGCGGGGAACCTCTTGCCTATCGAATGAGCCCGCGGACCCTCGATGAGTACGTCGGACAGGACCACATCGTCGGCCCCGGACGGCTCCTGCGGCGGGTCATTCAGGCGGACCGGCTCTCTTCTCTCATTTTTTACGGCCCCCCCGGAACGGGAAAAACATCGCTGGCCCGGGTCATCGCCCGTACGACGAGCAGCGCGTTCACCACCCTCAACGCGGTTCTGACCGGTGTCAAGGAACTCCGGATCGCCATAAAGGAAGCTCAGGATAAACGCAACCTGTACAGCAAACGCACGATCCTCTTCATCGACGAGGTCCACCGGTGGAACAAAGCCCAGCAGGACGCCCTGTTGCCCTGGGTCGAGAACGGAACGGTAGTACTCAT